>JBBQUC010000392.1:0-4612 GCA_038212815.1 Cytophagales bacterium | reverse complement strand
GTACCCGCTGCGGCTTGCGGCCCAGCACTTCGGGCGACGGGGGGGGGTATGGGCTATCCACATCGAGGGTAAACCCCGACATGATGTAGAGGTCGTCCCAGAGTTTGTTATAATAATCCTGCCCGTCTTTCATGTTCGGGTGGATTTGCCGCATTAGTTCGACCAGGATATGGGCGTAGCGGGTGCGCTGCTCCCGGTCTTCGATGGTGACCATGTTGTTCACCAGTTTTTGCATGCTGCTGCCGTATTCTTTCAAGGGCTGAGCGGAGTTATTGTATAAAAGACAAAAGTACGATGGATAACGGTTAATGTATAATGAATAATGTCCACTGCCCGTTTTTCCGGTGGCCCGCTCCGCATGACTCTGCCGCCAGAGCAAGGGAGCAGTTGGGATAGGTAAAGGCATTTTCTGGCTATCGTCCCATTCTCATTTCTACTACGTTGCCCTAAAGTCTATAACAACATTTATTAACACTGCCGTTCGTACAAGTCTCTCATCAGCACTAAAAAAAACGCTTATATTTACTCGCCGTCAGCACTAGTTCAAAAGAGATTGCTCCTCCTTAAACTAAATCCAAAGCTGCTCGATTCATGAACACCTTATCTACTGCATCCGTGGTTCAGCCCGTTGCTCATACCGGTCGAATTCCAACCATCGACATCCTGCGGGGTGTAGCCCTACTGGGCATTCTGCTCATGAATATTCAGGTATTTGGGCTGACCGAAGCGAGCCTCTACCAACTGGTTCGGGGGCCACATGGCGGCAACTACTGGCTTCAGACCATCATTCATACCTTATTCGAAAATAAGATGCGGGCGTTATTCTCGATGCTGTTTGGCGCGGGAATTATCCTGTTTCTCGCCAAAAATCGGGTTGGAGCGGGAATGGCTGCGCCGGAGTTGTTTATTAGGCGGCAGATGTGGCTCATTGTTTTTGGCCTGGTGAATGCCATTGGCCTGCTATGGCACTACGACATCCTGTTTCACTATGGCATTGTGGGCATTTTGCTTTTTCCGTTCAAACGGTTGTCGGCGCGGGCGTTGCTGGTGTGTGCCATTGTGGTCGGGCTGATTTATAGCGGCAAAAACTACTGGGATTTCGCCGAGCAGAAGCAGAAATACGAAAAATATCAGAAAGTTGTGGCGTTTGAAAAGAAAACCAAACCCGAAAAGAAGACCAAAAAAGTAAAACTGACCGCGACGGCGGACCGCGACGATCAGAAAGAGGAAAAATCGGCTTGGGAGGGGTTAGTGAAAGGAAACAAGTACGACAAAAAAGCCGACCGTGCCGAGGTCGTGGCCATGCGTTCCGATTATGCGGCTGTCTGGAGCCACCAACTCCCTAAGATTCAACGTATGGAGGCTCCGTTTTTCTATCAGTTTGGTTTGTGGGATATTGCCTCCATGATGTTGCTGGGAATGGCCCTGTTTAAATGGGGATTCTTTTCTAATCAGCTCACTACCAGCCAATACGCCCTGTTGGCCGTGGGTGGTTTGCTGGTTGGTCAGCTCATCGCCTGGTTTTCGCTGCCCGCTGCTGAGTTGAAAATCACGGATATTACGAAGTACGTCAGTACCAATGTGTTGCCGCTTGCCGATGTGAGTATGCCCTTTGAGCGGGCGTTCTCGGCTATTGGCTGGGCCAGCCTGGTGTTGGTGCTTTATCGGTTAGGCATCGGTGCTGGGCTTTGGCGGGCGGTGGGTGCCGTGGGTCAAATGGCCTTCACCAACTACCTTATGCAATCGGTGCTTTGCACGCTGTTTTTTTATGGCTATGGCTTCGGCTATTTTGGCGATCTGAAGTTCTACCAGCTCTATTTTATAGTGGCCGAAATCTGATTGATTCAACTGGTTTTCAGCATATTATGGCTGCAATATTTCCGGTTTGGCCCCCTCGAATGGCTCTGGCGTTCGCTCACCTACGGCAAACGGCAACCCATGCCCCTCTTGTTGCCCACGGCTCAACAGGAAACCCCTGTCCTTATCTGATTCACCTCCTAACTACCTACTCTTATGGAATCCAATGCTATCCTACAGGACGCTGCCGACGATTCGGCACCCGTATTGGTAGACACACGCTCGCCCGACTATGTTGAAAGCCCGCAAGCCCCGCAACCCGTGGACAAAGCCGACCGGATTCAGACCATCGACCTCGTTCGGGGGTTGGCTCTGCTGGGTATTCTGATGATGAACATACCGGGATTTGGCTTCCTCGGCTCGGCGTTCAGATCGGTGGTGAGTAAGCCTGGAACGGCTGATTATTATGCCTTTGCCATTGTCGGAACCGCTTTTGAAGGCACCATGCGTGCCCTGTTTTCGATGCTGTTTGGTGCTGGCATGGTACTGTTCACCCTGAATAAGCAGGAGCAGGAATACGGCCCCACTGTGGCCGAATATTATTACCGGCGATTACTTTGGCTTGTTCTGTTTGGGGTTATCAATGCATACGTATTGCTGTGGTTTGGCGATATTCTCTTCTATTATGGCCTTTGCGGGATGTTGCTCTACCCGTTCCGACGGGCCAAATCGGTGTGGCTCATTGTCCTTGCGGTGGTTTGTATGGGTATTAATATTTTCCGTACAGAGTTGTGGTATAGCGAATTAAGAGATAACCGGGCGGGGTATCTGACTGCCGTTCAGTTGGAAAAAGCGAAGAAGAAACCGACCGAGAAACAGAAGGAAGCTAAAATCGCCTGGGAAAACTTTGAGAAGGGTTTCAAGCCCGATGCCAAGAAAGATGCGAAGGAGTTGAAGGCGATGCGTGGGGATTATGGCACGGTTTTCACGCACATGATTCCCCGAAACAGTGGCAACGAAACCTACGGTATGTATTTTGGAGCCTGGGATATGCTGCTCATGATGTTCATTGGCATAGCGATGCTGCGATGGGGCTTCTTTTCCAACAAACTGCCCACCTCCACGTATGCCACAACGCTGCTCGTGGGTTATGGACTGGGACTGCCCATCAGTTATTTTTACGCGGTTACTGCTCAGGTAAACTGGATGCTGCACATCGGTTCCACAGTTGACAATTACAGAACCGTTCCATTCCAGCTTTACGACATTCGCCGGGTGTTGCTGGCCCTCGGCCATGCCAGTTTGTTGCTCCTGATCTACCGTTCGCAACTGGTGCCGTGGCTGATGCGGGCCTTAACCGCAGTGGGGCAAATGGCGTTCACCAACTACCTGATGCAGTCCATTATTTGCTCCCTGATTTTCTACGGCTACGGCCTGGGGTATTACGGAAAGCTGCCGTTCCATCAGTTGTATTACGTGGTTGCCGGGGTTTGGGTAGTTCAGCTTATCATCAGTCCAATCTGGTTGCAATACTTCCGGTTTGGGCCGTTTGAGTGGCTCTGGCGCAGCCTGACCTATTGGAAACGGCAACCCATGCGACGGGCTTCATAAATCAGCAAAAAATGGATTTACACGCTAAAAGGGCCAGTTGAGCATAGCCTGCCTGGTGGCCCTACTGGCCTTTCCCGAAACAAGGCTCATGCCGCTAATCGAACAAAGTGCCGCTATAGATGGGGCCTCTGTTGAGTTTGTAAAGCAAGTCCAACAAAAATAACCTTCCCAACCTTCAGCGTGTGTCTCATCCTGAAATAGGGTTACACTTTAGTTAGGGAATGGTGAAAAACGGAGCTTTTTACCATGTTTCCGATACCTTTGTAGAATGGAGATAGGCGTTTACATTTCCATTATTTCTGATTACGGCTTTAAGGCCACCTTCGGCAATGAAGCTGACAGTTTGTTCCTTCGTACTGCTTTACAGGCACTTATCAAATCAGATACTCCGATTCGGGAGGTACATTTTGATAAGAATGCCTTTGAAGCTCTGACCATCGACAGTCGAAGTGGTATTTTTGATTTGGCTTGCACAGACGAGAGCGGTACGCAATGCATTGTAGAAATGCAGTTGGGGCAGGCACCGCACTTTGTGCAACGAATGAAGTTTTACGCCTTACACAAATTCAACACATTAGTAGAACGTGGCGAGTTCGATTACGCCAGCTTACCTAAAATCTACGCAATCGCCATTTTAGCCAAGAACATTTTGCCAACGGCTCATTTTCATACGGTTGCCAATCTGCGAAGTGAAGCGGGTGAAATCATTGATAGCCAAATGACGTTTATCACCGTAGAGTTGGCTAAGTTTAACAAGCAAGTAGCTGAGATAAAGACTGATTTAGAAAAACTGGTATATACAATGAAGACACTTCATACAACCCAGCCCACGCAGTACCCGGCTTTCTGGAACGAGGAATGGCTCAAGCGGGCCATTGATGAGTTGGACACGCGGAAGATGACCCCGGAAGAACGGGCGCACTTTGCTCGTGTGACAGCGGCCAACGCTGAAGCGGTCAAGGCTGAAAAGCAGAGAATCCGGGAAGCTGTAGAACAAAAAGAAATAGAAACTGTCACAAAAGCATTAAAACGCGGCAAACTTACAATCGAAGAAATTGCCGAAGACAGTGGCGTTAGTATTGATCTCATTCTTCAAATTCAGCGTCGGCTTTCTAAAAATTTGTAAGGCAGGCGATAGGCTACAGGCTGTAAGGTCAACGTTTTAAGCCCAACTATCATGTGTGTAAAGGCTCCTGCGTCGCCA
>JBBQUC010000391.1:0-4623 GCA_038212815.1 Cytophagales bacterium | reverse complement strand
GATATGATTCAGAACCACCTGCTCCAATTGCTGTGCATGGTGGCCATGGAGCCGCCCACGTCATTTGAAGCCAACGAGATTCGGAACAAAAAAGTAGATGTGTTGCGGGCCATGCGCCGCATTGCACCCGAAGCCGTAGACCAAATTGCCGTACGGGGCCAGTATGGCGCAGGAGAAAAAGGCGCGGTCCCACGGTTGGGAAAGTCAACCCCTGCTTACCGGGCTGAAGAGGGCGTCAACCCCAATTCCATGACAGAAACCTTTGCCGCCGTCACCTTTTTCTGCGACAACTGGCGGTGGGAGGGTACCCCGTTTTACGTTCGTACGGGTAAACATCTGGCGGCAAAATCGTCGGTCATTACGGTGCAGTTCCGGCCCGCACCGCACTACGCGTTTCCCGCAGAAGCGGCGAAAGACTGGCAACACAACTGTCTGATTATCAGTATCCAACCCGATATGAACATCCGGTTGCGGTTTCAGGCAAAACGCCCCGGACAGACGCTGGCGCTGGACCCCGTCGAGATGGAGTTCAACTACAACACGTCGTTTAAAGAGCAACAGCCTGAAGCCTACGAAACACTGCTGCTCGACGTGATGGCGGGCGATGCGACGCTGTTTATGCGGGCCGATCAGGTAGATGAAGCCTGGCAGATTGTGATGCCGATTCTGGACCATTGGGCTGCCCAAAACGACCCTGCTGCCATGCCCACCTACGCCCCCGGCTCATGGGGGCCTAAAGAAGCCAACAAACTGATTAAACACGACGGTTTTAGCTGGATGAATGGCTGAAAATAGCCATGAGGTCGCGCCATAGCGCGGGCTGTCGGCCCTTAATCCATTGATAATCATGGGCTAAGGGCCGATGGTTTTGGTGGGCTTAATCCTCAATTGCCTCAACGCCAAGTTGCCGGAGTCGTTCAAGGTTGTCCTTCATCGCTTTTACTGCTTCGGGGGCGTGTTCCTGCCAATCCACGACCTGACCAACGACGCGAAGCGGGTGCTTGGAGCGGTATGACATCGTTGGATTACCCGGATATTTCTTGTCTGTTAAGTTGGGGTCATCTTCTATTGGACCGGTCGGTTCCACGATGTAGATTCTGCCGGGTCCTTCGCCAATGGCTAACTCAGCTCCCCAGGTGGCTGCATCGAGCGTGGCGGTCAAATAGACGTAGGCTGCCTGTTTTCGCTTACCATAATTAGATATGCGGCCCGGCTCAAGGAGGTCTTCTGGCTTAAGGGTAGCCTTTGTGCCATGATAAAACAGCGGCGAATTCGGGTCCGTTTTGTGAAATGCAGAGTTCATGGATATATGATTTGGTACCAAAAGTATAGCTTATCATCACGTTCAGCCTTACTTTCCAAGGACTACCCTCCGGCTAGGTATTAACAAGCAGCTGTTATGCTTGTACCTTTGCTTAATGAATCCAACACCAACGCAGGCGGCCGTTTTGGCGAACCTCGGCATTGCAGAACTGAACAAGATGCAACTGGCCGCCCAACAGGCCATTACGCCCGACACCGACACGTTTCTGGTGTCGCCCACGGGGTCGGGAAAGACAGTCGGATTTCTGTTGCCGGTGTTGCAACTACTTGATCCTGAACTTACTATAGTGCAGTGCCTGATCCTGTCGCCTTCGCGGGAGTTGGCGTTGCAGATTGAGCAGGTGTGGAAAAAAATGGCCACGGGCTATAAGGTCAACGTCTGCTATGGCGGGCACGACATGATTACTGAAATCAAGAATCTCAGCAACCCGCCCGCTCTGTTGATTGGCACACCGGGCCGCATTGCCGACCATATGGATCGCAAAACATTCGCCCTCGACGGCATCCATACGCTGGTGCTCGACGAATTCGACAAGTCGCTGACGCTGGGTTTCCAGGACGAAATGGCGTTTATCATTCAGGGGCTTACCAACCTCCGGCAGCGGGTGCTGGTGTCGGCGACGTCGGGTATTGCCATCCCTGATTTTGTGGGCCTCAACCGCCCCGCCAAGCTCACCTTCCGGCCCGACGAAGACGAAGAATCGGCCCTGACCGTCAAGCTGATCAAGTCGGGGCCCGACAAGATCGACACGCTTTTCCGGCTGCTTGGCACGCTCGATTCAGAACCGGCCATCATTTTCTGTAACCTCCGTGACACCACCGACCAAATTCGCGACACGCTCACCGACCGGGGCATCCGCACGATGGTGTATCACGGTGGGCTGGAACAGGACGACCGCGAACGGGCACTGCTCCAGTTCCGCAACGGCAGCGTACGCTATCTGGTCACTACTGATCTGGCTGCCAGGGGGTTAGATATCCCTGATATGAAGTACGTGATCCACGTTCAGTTGCCGCAGCACCCCCACGAGTTCACCCACCGTAACGGACGGACGGCCCGGATGCAGACCACCGGTACTGCCTTTGTGCTGCTCACGTCTGACGAACCGCGCCCGTTTTTCCTGCCTGAAAATCTGGAAGAAATCACCCTTCCGGCCAAAACGACGTTGCCCAAACCGCCTGAATTCGTGACGGTATACGTGAGCGGTGGCAAGAAAAATAAGCTCAATAAAGTGGATATCGTAGGCTTCTTTTCGCAGAAAGGGCAACTCGCCAAAGAAGACCTGGGCCGTATCGACGTGCAGGATTTCATCTCCTTCGCCGCCGTCCGCGCCACCCGCGTCAACGGGTTACTGGACCGGATTCAGCACGAAAAGATGAAGGGCAAGAAGTACAAAATCGAGGTGGCGCGTTAAAGGGGTAAGACGGCCGATATTCAATATCCATTCCTTATAGATTCCATTTGCATTAATGTCTCCAAAATTGGATTATCATCCAATTTTACAAATGGAAGACTAATCCGCATTACGATTTTGTAGTATTGATCTCCTAGAGGACGCATCTTTCTTTCATAATATTGTTTAGCTAAGCCTTTCGCTAAAATAGAGAGGTGAATAAAAGTGTTAAAATACTTAGGATCGGGTGCCCCCCTTTCACAGTGCATAAGTAAAACCATGAAGTACTCCCATACTTTTCTATCTAGACTATGCTTCACAGCATATTCAGCGTACACTCTTAAAAATGTGAACTTCTGGAATTCAACGTCTATAGGAGCAACTTGCCGTGGAGTATCTAAAATGCCTTGGTATAATTTGTCAATCAAAGAATGTATAGATTCGATTTTTTCAATGCCATACGCTAGTACAGCTTCTAGGGTGACAACTTTGATTCTTGGATCTGTAAACAGCTCACACAATTTAAACAAGCGTATTATTAAGGTCTGAGCCAATTCATTTTGCTCCCCGACATTTTCTTTTTTCAACATACAATCAATTGAAAGCGCCTCTAGGTGAGGTATTCTAGCATCTATTACCGTCCTCTCTTCAATATATTTTCTGGCATAGTCAGGATTGTCAATATTTTCCATGTGCATCATCATAGTATCCATATTATCAGAGTATGGGTCATTGAACCTTGGACTACTATCAATAATTGTGTGGTAGTCTATATCGAAGATGTCTGTATTGTTTTTCATTATGTTATAGTATCTATTTTGCTCTTTAAAATTGCCATTATTTCTATATATCATTATTTGACAAGCTTCTTGATAAACCCGCTCTGGATAATCTATCGAAAAATTTTGATCTTTTTTTATACTTATTACACTATTTAGCTCTTTAGTGTAACTCCAAAGTATTTCCATTGTTTTTAAATTATTCCAATAAAAAGATTTCATAACTTGGAGCACAAGGAGTCCTGAGGAGCCTCTACTATTAAACACACCATTTTCTTCACCTTTTAGAAGTAAAAGTATGTTTCTGTGAAATGGGAAATCTTGAAGCACTTTTCTCAAAAAAATATGATTAATTGGTGTTAGTAAATTTATAAATTGACTAACCCTGTTTGAATCTTTGAATTTGAACCTTTGATCAATATCAAGATTACTAAGCACATAATATTCGCCTAAAATATTAGGTAAAAGTGGATGGACGGCCATTTTGCCATCTGCCTCATTGAGCCACCTTATTGAATTTATAAGATCATCTTGCTCAACAATTGAGCCGTCAGAAACGTATTTATATAGTTCACTGTCAAATTCATCGTTAGTAGGTAGCCAAGAAATATTTTTATTAAGATAATCTTTTAAAAAACCAACGTTAATACCATTGCGAACAGTAGCGACAGATAACAAATTTCTGTGTTTTTGGATGATTTCCTCACTGCATTCGTGATATACTTTTCTGACAAGTTTTAAGTCATTTTCAATAATGAAATCTAGCAAATTATACTGATCCCAATTGTTAATATACTGGCCATTCGCTATTGCCAAACCCACAAACATGGCGAATAAAGGACGTTGAAGCGCATCAAGGTGTATTAAAAAACTTTCCACCTCATTTCGATTATATTTAACTTCGCTGTTTTCATTCAACGCAACCTGCTCAACAATATGAGACAGGCTCTTCAAAGATAATCCTTTTAACTCTAGCGGGTTTTCACTGTAAAGTAAACTAGAGGTATCAATATCATTCAGGAACTTATTCCACCAATCACCATTTACTTCTCGTTCAATAAACAGAATTCTAACTTTGCGAGTATAATTGTTTTTGACTGATAAATTCTTTATCAAATTATATGCTT
>JBBQUC010000390.1:0-4650 GCA_038212815.1 Cytophagales bacterium | reverse complement strand
CCGGATGTCTTCCAGCTTTCTGGGTTTGTCTTTCCAGATACCAAATAATTCGATTGGATTAAGCTGTTTGTCACCTTTCGTAATCGTTGGCGTAGCAGGCGGTACAAGAACATCAATGGCATCAATACGCAATGATTCGAGTAGTGTCATTGCTTTCTCTATTTCGGCTGAGTCGGTTATCTCAATCGTAATTTTCATGGCTGATTGTATCAAATGTGCGCCTATAGTTCTTACAACGCCCTAATTCATGCTTACAATTCCTTAATCCGAATATTCCGATACCAGACTTTGTTGCCGTGGTCTTGCAGGGCGAGGTGGCCGGTGGCGTATTTGCCGAAGCCTGCCCAGCCTTTAAACTTGCTGTTGGCTACCATCGCGTCCCATTCGGGGCCGGTGGTGGGATATTCCGCCGTTTTTTTGCCGTTCAGGTAGTGTTCAGCTTTACCGTTTTTAATCACCAAGCAGGCTTTGTTCCATTCGCCAGCGGGGTTGGCGGCATTGGGCGTAACAGGCTTTTGCAGGTCGTAGAGGGCACCGGCAGTGCGGTTCCCCTCGCGGCCCTGTTTGGCATCGGGGTGGCGTTCGTTATCCAGCACCTGCATTTCGGGGCCAGTCTCATAGGTTGCTTTAAACTTCGGGTCTTCGTGTACGTGGTAAATAATGCCACTGTTGCCACCTTCAGCAATTTTCCACTCCATCTCCAGGTCGAAGTCGCCGTATTCTTTGTCGGTCACCAGGTCGCCCGCGCCCCCGGCAGTGAGCAGAATAGCCCCGTCGTCAACGGCCCATTTGTCAGAAACGGGTTGCCCGGCTTTGAGATAGGTATGCCAGCCCGACAGCGTTTTGCCATCGAAGAGTTTTTGCCACTTTTTTTGCGGGGCCATGGCATGAACATGTAGCAATAGGGCCAATATGGCCAGCAGGAATAGTTTTGTGCGTGTCATGGTTCTAAAATGGGTTTATACGTCGGTTTTACTCAGTAGCTCTATCAAATAGGCGCGGAAGGGTTTGGCAAACTCCGGGCGTTTCAGGGCAAACTCGACGGTTGTTTTCAGGAAATCGAGTTTGTTGCCAATGTCGTGTCGTTTGCCTTCAATCCGGTGGGCATACACATTCTCGCGTTTCAGCAACAGCCGCAACGCATCGGTCAGTTGAATTTCGCCCCCTTTGCCCACGCCCGTTTGTTCGAGGGCAGCAAAAATATCGGGGGTCAGAATATACCGGCCCGCAATGGCGAGGGTCGAGGGTGCTTCGCTGAGGGCGGGTTTTTCGACCAGGGTATCAAGTTCCAGAATCCGGTCGCTCAGGCTTCGCCCGCCCACAATTCCGTAGCGGTTCACCTTGTCGGCGGGTACTTCCTCCACCGCAATCACTGAGCCGCCATATTGCTCAAAGGTATCCATGAGTTGCTGCGTTACGGGTATCACCGAGTCCATGATGGTGTCGCCCAGCAATACGGCGAAGGGTTCGTTACCCACGTGGTGGCGGGCATAGCGAATGGCATCGCCAAGACCATTCAGTTCGCGCTGCCGCACATAGTGGATATTAGCCATGTCGGAGAGTCGGCGCATCTCATCGAGCAGTACCCGGTCTTCCTTATCGCTCAGTCGGGTTTCGAGTTCAACGTTCCGGTCGAAGTGGTCTTCGATGGAGCGTTTGCCTTTGCCAGTGATAATCAGGATGTCTTCAATCCCCGAATCGACCGCTTCCTGCACCACATACTCAATGGTGGGGCGGTCAATGATGGGCAACATCTCTTTGGGCTGCGCTTTGGTAGCGGGCAAAAACCGGGTGCCAAGCCCGGCAGCGGGAATAACAGCTTTTTTGATCATCGTGCTTTAACTCACAAAAGGTTTTATCACTCGGGCATTTAACCGCCGTAGCTCCACAAACAGCCGGTTCAGCATGGCATCGTCCTGATATACACCGATGATGGAGCCGCCGGAGCCGGTAAACGAAGCCGACGCTCCACAGGCACGGGCAGCCTGAATCAGGGCCAAATTATCGGGACTGATGGTATAAATCTGGGTACGCAGGTCGAAATTCTGATTGATCAGGTCGTGTAGGCCCTCGGTTTGCCCGTTCATCAGGGCTTCGCGGCCCTGCCAGGCTAAATCAGCGATCTGGGCTAAGGTATTCACCACCAATTCCTCACCTTTTTGCCAGCGCGTCCGCACGTCGCTATGTACCCGGCCCGATTGCTTGCCGAGTTCGGTCTTGTAGGCAATATACAGTTTGGGCAACAGGCGGGGGTCGAGGGGGTCGTACTGCCCGTAGCCCTGCCGTTCCATCAGGGGCCGGTCGAAGTTCATATAGACGCAGCCTTCATAGCACTGAATCACGCGGTCTTGCAGGCCTGCGGCAATACCGAGTTCTTCGGTTTCGGTGGCTAAAATCAGGTTGGGCAACACCGGGGCGGGAATGGTCACCTCATAAAACTGCATGAGGGCGCGGAAGGTCGCCACAATAATGGCCGACGAGCCGGATAGCCCCACCTGCCGGGGAATGGACGTGGCGTAGCGAATAGAGAAGTTGCGGTTGGGCAACCGAATCTGTTCAGCCTCACAATAGTCAAGAAATTTTTTGATAGCGGCTTTCAGCAGCGGTACCCCGCCATGATAGCCGAGGGTGCTGACAGCATCGCGAAGGTGGAATAAACTCCGAAAGGTATTGGTATCCTGCGCCTGCGCTTCAATGTGGAGTTCGGGCGAGGGGTAGAGTTTAACCGACGCGCCGAAGTTACGGACGGAGAGCGCAATGGTTTTGCCATAAAATCCGTCCGACGGGTTGCCCAACAGCCCCGCCCGGGCGTAAGCACGGGTTTCGATAATCATGTAGGGGCAAATATAGGAGATAGGAGTGAAGAGCGAGCCTCCCCCTTCGCTCTTCACTCCTATAAAGAACTACTTCTTATCGTATCCCTTACTGTGCGGGTCGTACCCGGTGTTGGGGTTATCGCCTTCTTCCAGATAGGTGGCATCGGCTCGTTTGAACAGGGCCTCGTCGGAGGGGTTGTCCGACGTTTCGTTCAGGGTTTTAGCCGACTCATCGCTGATCGGGTGAGGGGTGGGTTGCTTATTAACCTGGGCGGGGTCAACGTCCCACTCCTGATGGGTGCCATAGGTTTCACCTTCGGGCTTGTCGGGGTTGCCTTCGTTCAGGTTGGCCTCGCGGGTGGTGGCGGTATAATTCCGGTTTTCGACCTCCATATCCATGCCTGATGTCGAATCTTTATAGGCGTTATTACCTACGCCGTCGCTCTCGCGGCCATAATCGGAGTCGCCGTGTTGGTTAGGGTCTTTCGAGTAATAGTGAGGATCGACGTTATCAGGGTCGAATGCTGATTTGGTAGGCATAACGCTGGTAGTTTAGTTGAGTATAAATAACCCAAAATAGATATTGCTTGTTTTATCCCTATGATACACTACCGCGTTTACCCAACTCTGCTCAACGTGTTCTCACGCTATCTGCACGGCGGCAATATCACTGTTCAGGCACTTATCGACACCATCAATCGGGTGCCAACCGCTGCCACACCTGCTCAGGAGCGCGGCATCTCGTTTGAAGAAGCGGTGGTAAAAGGCACCGACGAAGATCATTTCGATGTTGGTTTGCTCCAGAAAGTGCGAAAACTGCTGCCCCGGCCCATTGTGGATACGCAGGTCTATTGCCAATGGGAAATTGACGATGTGTTATTTTACGGGTACGTTGATCTGATTGGCCAATACAAAGCCGTTGACATCAAAACAACGGCTTCGTATCAGCCGGGCCGCTTTACCAATAATCACCAGAACCTGTACCTCCACGCCCTGAAACGGAAAGGTATTAAGCTGATGGAATATGTGATTGCCGAATTCAAACCCGATGGGCAGACGGACGTGCATTTGGAAAGCTACCCACTCATGCACCCCATTGACCGCCAGCTCGAAGAAATTCGGCTATTCAAGGCATTTCTGGAAGAACATCGCCCACTCATTACCGATAAAAAAGTATTTGTGCAACCCGGCGAAGACCCAACCGCCCGGCGATAGGCTTACCTTTGCCGCATGTTTCAGTGCACCCTTCGGGGCCTCCTCCGACTTTACCGCGATGCCTATACCGGCCTGCCACCTGCCGTATGGCTCTTAGCCGGTGTGATGCTCATCAATCGCTGCGGCACAATGGTGTTACCCTTTCTGACACTCTATCTGACCCAGCATCTGCATTATCCTGTTGAACAGGCGGGGGTAGTGATGGCCCTGTTTGGCGTAGGAGCCTTTTGCGGCACGTTTATCGGCGGGCGGCTTACCGACCGTTTTGGGTTTTATTACGTGCAGCTTATCAGTTTGGTATTTGGTGGGGTGGCCTTGCTGGGGTTGCAGGTTGTTGCAAATTTTTACGCGCTCTGCGGCAGTGTGTTTGTGTTTACCCTATTTGGCGATGCGTTCCGGCCCGCCAACCAGTCGGCCATTGCTCACTATGCCGGAGCCGAGATTCGCACACGGGCGTTTTCGCTGAATCGGCTGGCCATCAACCTCGGCTGGGCCGTTGGTGGTGGACTAGGCGGCTGGTTAGCCAGCATCAATTACAGTCTGCTATTCTGGGCCGACGGGCTGACCTGCCTGCTGGCCAGTTCGGTGCTGTGGTGGTTTCTGCCCGCGCCACCAACTG
>JBBQUC010000389.1:0-4660 GCA_038212815.1 Cytophagales bacterium | reverse complement strand
CTAACTCATCAATCACCTCACGCATGTCGTACGGCTGATTAGGGTTGTCGGGGATCAGCTCATTCAGGCGCGGACGGCTCTCATTCTGATTAACGTCGTAGATGCGCATGGGTGGTTCGTCCTCGCAGTTTTGGGGAACGTAGCTCAGCAGTTGCTTAATCTCCTGAATGCAGACTAGTTCATTCGCGCAGGAGAAATGCGTAACCCCCGATTTGGTGCTGTGCGTACTGGCCCCGCCCAGTTCTTCGGCGGTTACTTCTTCATGGGTAACGGTTTTCACCACATTAGGGCCGGTCACAAACATATAGCTTGTGCCTTCGACCATGAAAATAAAGTCGGTAATGGCGGGCGAATAAACGGCCCCGCCTGCGCACGGCCCCATCACTGCCGAAATCTGTGGAATCACACCCGATGCCCGCGTATTGCGGTAAAAAATTTCGGCATAGCCCGCCAGCGACAGCACTCCCTCCTGAATTCTGGCCCCGCCAGAGTCGTTCAGCCCAATAACGGGAGCACCATTCTGCATGGCCAAATCCATGATCTTACAAATTTTCTCGGCGTGCGTTTCTGACAAGGCTCCCCCAAAGACGGTAAAATCCTGCGCATACACGTACACAAGTCTGCCATCCACTTGTCCATAGCCCGTCACCACGCCATCGCCCAAGTAGTATTCTTTATCTAAACCAAAGTCTTTAGTGCGGTGCATTACAAATTTGCCAATCTCCTCAAATGTACCCTCGTCGATAAGCAATGCAATGCGCTCACGGGCAGTGAGTTTACCCTTCTGATGCTGTGCATCGATGCGTTTCTGGCCACCGCCCAGTTCGGCTTCGGCATTTTTTCGGGCGAGAATTGCAGTCTTTTTCGAGTGGGCAAGCGGGTCCATGTACAGAAGTTTAGTAGTCTTTCTCTCAAGATGACAAAAGTAATCAGATTTAGTGCAAACCGAATCGATACCCGACTGTGCGGGCCAACTGGGTTAGCGGGCAACGGCCAAAAACTGCGCGTGGAGAGTAATAAGTTGAGGAAGTATTAACTGCTGTTCATCGTTAATCAGGACATAGTCGGACATGTTGAGCCGTTCCTTATCGCTTAGTTGCCGATCCATAATATGTTGAATCTCAGTAACAGACCGATGCGGGTCGCGCTGTTGGATACGCGCTATGCGCAGGGTTTCCGGCGCAGTTACTACAATCACTTTATCAAGCAGGTTACCCCCACCGGCTTTACCCATCAGTGCTGCTTCTTTCACTACGTAAGCATGGTGGGCATGGCTCTCGACCCAGGCAACGGTATCAGCCCAAACACGGGGGTGAATTAGGGCATTCAGTTGACCTAATAACTGTGGGTTTATAAATACCTGCGAGGCTACCCAAGAGCGATTATAAGCCCCACTGAGGTCGTAGGCTTCGGCTCCCAACAGCCGGGTAATATCCGCTTTCAGAATAGGGTCGTGGGTGGTGAGCCATTTGGCCCGGTCATCGGCATAATAAACGGGAACCCCCAATGCACTGAATACGCGGCAAACTACACTTTTCCCGGAGCCAATACCGCCAGTAACGCCAATCTGAAGGGGAGGTTTCATGGGGGAATGGGGAATAGAAAGCTCGGCAGCCACAAACTACTTGTCCCAAACTTATTTAATTGGTGATAACAGTTCAGCTACTTCGAAGCTAACAAACACTTTGTCGATATTGGTTTTTACCTGTGGATGCTTAAACCCCAATACCGGCAGTTCCTCATCGAAGTTACCCGAAATGCGCTTACCCGGAATTTTAATTCGGATGGTATCCGGGAAACCCTTCACTAAGCGGGCTGGTCCTTCAACCAATAGCGTAGCTGGTGTCAGGTTTATTCGGCTCGATACGACAAAGCGGGGAGCCAGATTGATGTGAGTGCTATCGGCTACGAGTTGGATGGTTTTATGAATCCGCTGGTCGAAACCCAGTTCCACCGTATCGGCAACAACATAGTTGATATGTAGGCGCTTTACCCGTTCAGAGAGGGCAGCCGCCATGGCCGAGGTGTTCAGCACCGATGCCTGCAATGGGTTTTTTACTGAATACTCCACTGGCTCATTCTGAAACGATAGCCACGACAGGCCCAGCAACTGCCATCCATTACCCGACATGTTGACGCGTACCGAACGGGGCAGAGCAGTCGTTGGCACAAATAGCGAATCATTATAAACGAACCGGACGGGATAGTCTACATTCAGCGAATAATTAGGCTTGTTCAGGGCATTCATAAGCCAGAACAACGCGGCTGCCAGTAGGCAAACTAGCAATTTGCCAGGCTGAAATGAATAGGGAGTTTGCTGCGACACCGGGAGCACTGTTAAACCAACATACTATTTCGCTTCGGCAAGTTTGGTTGCTTCGCGGGCCACCGCCGATTTATCGAAGGTCATTTTCAAACCCTTATCAACGTCCAGAATAACGGTGGTTTCTTCAACTGAAACTACCCGACCGTGCATGCCGCCGATAGTGACCACCACATCACCTTTTTTGAGGCTATTGATAAAGCTTTTTTGGTCTTTCTGCTTCTGCTGCTGCGGGCGAATCATGAAGAAATAAAAGACGACAATAATACCTACCCACAGCAGAATACTAAATAACTGATTGCTTTGCAGGCCCTGAAGGAGAATCGTGTGCATGAACATGAATGGGTTGGCGAATCTCGCCAGGTTGTATTGGTTTGGTTAAGCGGCTGAAACGAGTTATGGGGCAACCGTCGAATCGGCTTTTGCCGGGCGGCCAACTAAAGCTTTAAATTCCAGTTCGGTAGTGACGGGTTCGGTATTGGCGTAGATCGTCACGGTCTTGTGTTGTTCACCCCGTTTGTTTTTTGAGTTGAACCGCACCCGGATGGCCGAGGTTTCGCCGGGAGCCACCGGTTCGTGCGGCCATTCTGGCGTGGTACATCCGCACGAGGCCGTAATGTTATTAATAATTAAGGGCATAGACCCCGTGTTGGTAAAAGCAAAGGTGTGTTCTACCGTATCGCCTTCGGTTAATGTACCAAAATCGTAAACACCCGATTCTTTAAAGGCAATTTTTGGCAGTGCCTCCGTCACAGCAGTAGCTGCTTTCTCGCCTTCTTTTCGGTTGTCGCAGCTTAGTTGCGACAACCCCAGGCAGGCCGCTACTAGGCCGATTATCCAGTTTTTCATGGGTAGTTTTACTGCTTTTTAGCGGGTTAGGCGCCTTGTTTTTTTATCTGTGCCATCAGGCGGTCAACATCTTCAAGCAGCCGCTCTGCTTTTTCGCGGGCATCGTTCACTACCCGCTGCCCTTCCGACTTTTGAAAGTTTTCGGGCAGTTCGGCGGTTTGCATTAAATCATTCAACAGTTGCTCCAGTTGCGCCCGATAACGCGACAGCCGATACGACAGTTTATCGCGGGTTATGGTTCCCTTTTCGGGAGCATACAACAGGCCCAACACAGCACCTGTAGCAATGCCGGTTAGAAAAAAGGCCAGATTACGCCCTGTTTTGCTCATTGTTAAAGAAAGTTTTCGGTTAGTCAGTTGATAAGTTGATTGATGACCAACTTATCGACTGACTAACTATTTTACTGGTTATCAATCAACCCCCGGCCACTCTTGCGAAGCTTGCCTTCGGCGGTCAGTTTGGCCGACAGGTTATCTAAAATCCCGTTGACAAATTTACCGCTTTTCGGTGTGCTGTATGCTTTGGCCAGGTCAATAAATTCATTAATCGTTACTTTAACGGGAATATTGGGGAAATTGAGCAACTCACAAACGGCCAATTTCAAAATAATTTTATCAATCATGGCCACTCGCTCTACATCCCAGTTCGTCAACTGGTCACTCAACAACTGTTCGTATTCCCCGTCGTTTTCAATGGCTCGTTGGAACAGCGTATTCAAAAACAGCTCATCCTCATCCCAATCATCGGTCAGCTCCTCGAGTTGCAGGCCCGTTATGCTTTGCCACGATTTGAGCGTACGAATAGCTAATCCCCGCACCACCTCGCTGTTTTCGGCCCAACTCAGGTCCATTTCAACCAGATAATTGCGGAAGGTATCATGCTTGAATATCAATTGCCGTAGCACGTATTGTGCCAATTGGTGGTCTTCGTCGGCAGTATGGGTTGGCTGATTGCAGTATTTCTGGTAGGTATCATCAGCTTTAAGCACCTCGCGGTAAGCTTTCCTAACAAAATAGGCCTCATTTGCCCAGGACAAATTACGCCGAACCGATTCTGTTTCTAGCGGCTTATGAGCCGCTAATGCCTGCACAAGTGCGTTCTGGCTTAAGTCCGACTCGTAGGTAAAAGGCGTTTCGTCGGGATCAGGATATAGCCGCTCGCGGTCAATTTGGGCAGCATGAGCCAGATCGGTCAGAAGCAGCAACACTTTAAGGTAGTCGCTATATATATCTTTCACCTCCGTAATCAGCATGTTGGTCAGATGCTGCCGGTCACGTCGGGTGCGGAGTTGGTAAAACAAAAACCCATCGTTAGCGGCTTTGAGCACCTTAGTGGGGGATTCACTGTCTTTAGCTACTTCATTGGCTTTCATAGCCTCTTCAAACAGCAGGGTAGCCAATTGCCGGTTCCCTTCGAGTTGGCGTTTATCCTGCGGTAGCATGGAGTTTAAATCAGGCTGAAACTGATCCTCTATACCTTCCAATGCCA
>JBBQUC010000388.1:0-4663 GCA_038212815.1 Cytophagales bacterium | reverse complement strand
TGCCTGTCTTGCCACGCTACCCGCGCTGGCTCAGACACCTGCTACTAAAGCCGTTACGCTGACAGGGCAGGTGTCAGGCAATGCTCCCGGCTCCCTGGTTTACTTAGAAGCCAACGGGCAGGCCGCCCAAAAACTCGACTCAGCCCGGCTCGACAAAGAGGGTCGCTTTACGCTGAAAACCCATATTCCGACGGGGGGCGGGGTGTATATCCTGAACCTGAACAACGGCCAGAAAACCGCGCTGCTTCTCGAAGGGGGCGAAACCCTAACGGTAAGCGTAGAAGCACCGGCCAAGGCACCGGTTGCCAAACCCAAAGCCCCGGCTGCGCCCGCCCCGGCGGTATCGGCCAAGCCCAAAGTAACCGTTACCGGCTCCAAAAACATGGAGTATTACAACAACCTCATGGCCATTCGGACGGGGATGGAAACCCGCGTAGCCGAGTGGAACAAGCAGTATGCCGTGGCTATGGAAAAGAAAGATTCCAAAGCGATGGAGCAAATCCAGCGCGATTACGAAGGAGCCGAAAAAGACGTGGTAACGCAGGTAAAAGCCCTGCTGCCCACTATGGGTACGTCATTGGCCGCTATGTTTGCGCTGAACTTCCTGAACATCGAACAGGATTTTGCGACCTTCGATGCCCTGGCCGAACGGTTTAAAACCGAAAACCCTAATACGCCCCACGCCCAGTCACTGATTGGTCGGGTAGCCCGGATCAAAGGGGTGCAGGTAGGCTCGGTAGCCCCCGACATTGCCCTGAACGACTCGACCGGCACTCCCGTACCGCTGTCGTCATTGCGGGGTAAGTTTGTGCTGCTCGATTTTTGGGCCTCGTGGTGCGGCCCCTGCCGGCAGGAGAATCCCAACGTGGTCAGAATGTACAACAAGTTCAAAGACAAAGGCTTTGCTATCTATAGCGTCTCGCTCGATCAGAGTAAAGACAACTGGCTGCGGGCCATTCGGAACGATAACCTGACCTGGACCCATGTATCGGACCTAAAATACTGGCAGTCGGCAGCGGCTCAGCAATATGGTGTACAGGCCATTCCGCAAACATTTCTGTTGGACAAAGACGGAAAAATCATCGCTAAAAACCTGCGCGGTGATGCGTTGGAACAGAAACTGGACGAAATTTTAAAATGAAAATTGCCATTATTGGCTGCGGAAACATGGGCATGGCGTTTGCCAAGTCGTTTCTGCAGTATAATCTGGTCAGGAGCGACGACCTGTTGCTGATCGAGAAAAGCGCCGACCGCTCTGCCGCCCTCCATGCCGAAAAAGCAGGCGTAGTGGTCGATACTATTGGCCCCCACGTGGGTGAGGCCGACCTGATTATCCTATCGGTAAAACCGCAGGATTTTGCGGGCGTACACCAAGCCCTGCGCGATGTAATTCAGCCTCAACAGGTGGTGCTGTCAATCATGGCTGGTATTCCAATGGTGCTGATTCAGGAGAAGTTGAACCACCAACTCGTTATTCGGGCTATGCCCAACACCCCCGCCATGCTGGGGATGGGCATTACGGGCTTCACAGCCGCCAAAGAGGTTGATCTGGCAAGCCTGCGTAGGGTAGAAAACCTGATTAACGCCACGGGCCGCTCTATTTTTCTGGACGACGAGGCCATGCTCGATGCCGTTACGGCCCTCAGCGGCTCTGGCCCGGCGTATTTTTACTATGTAGTGAAAGCAATGGTGGAAGCAGGCCGACAAATGGGCTTCGACGAAGCGACGGCCTCGCTGCTAGTCAAGCAAACCATGCTCGGCTCGTTCCACCTGATCAACACCGCCGATAAATCGCTGGACGAACTTATCAACGCTGTAGCCTCTAAAGGCGGCACCACCGAAGCCGCCCTGCGGCAGTTCGAAGCCGGTGGCCTATCAGAAACCCTCATTGCGGGGATTAAGGCTGCCCAGGTTCGGGCAATGGAGTTATCGAAGGGATAACGTTACCCAATTTGTCCAACCATAGCCATTCCTGATAAAAAGGCTCCCTCAACATTGCCTATACCAAACGCATCACCCCCAATAAGCAGAGCGGGTGCTTGCTGAAGCGTGAGGTATGGGGCCTCGTATCGCCGGGTGGCATTGCTGTACCGCCACCGATGCACCTGATAGCTTTTTATCTGGTTGGCAGGAAGCCATTCGCCCAGTTGATCCAGTAATTGCTGACCCAAAGTAGTCAAATCAGAATCCTCAAGGTGTTCTTTACTAAATGTATGGCTGGCATGGATTGTCACAGTGGGTGTATTAGGCGAAATGCCTTTTTGCTGGTTATCGGCTACCCAGGCAACGGCCCCAGTTTTAAACTTTAAGGCACCTGGTGCCGGTATCCGGCTCGGCGTGTGTAAGGCGGCCATCACTGCTATGCAGGGTTCATATTGAATCTCGTCTATTGCTGCTTGTTGACTTGCTGATAGACGTATGGCTGAATCTGCTAAAAGTGTCTGGGCTTGTGGAACGGGCAGGGTTAGTATGAGGGCATCAGCGATGTACGTATTATCTGATTCGGTCTGCACCTGATAACCACTAATAGTCTGACTAATCTGGATAGCCCGTTGTTCTATGTAAACGGTTAAACCTGTGGCTAAATAGTTGGCGATACTGCTCATACCCTCAACGGCTATATAGCGCGAGTGGCTAAAGTCCATATCCGTTACGGTAGCCTGCTGCAAAGCCCACTCCTGCACAAGTCCGGCACTCTTTAATTCATCAACAAACTGGATAAAGGCAGGTGTTTTGGCCGAAAAATACTGCGCTCCATGATCGGCGAGGCCCTGTTCGATGCGCCGGGTGGCTAATCGCCCGCCCACGCCCCGGCCTTTATCGAGTACCGTGACGGTATGGCCGTGGCGGGTCAGTTCACGAGCGGCTGTCAGCCCCGACAGGCCCGCGCCGATGATAAGGATAGACGACATAAAACTAATGAACAGATAGTGGTAAAAACAACTTTGCCAAAGTTCAACACTTTGGCAAAGCTAATAAGCTGTAACAAAACCAGTTGTAAGAGACTACGCCGTTTTCTCCCGGCGTAGTACTTCATCAATGAGGCCATAGGTTTTGGCTTCTTCAGCACGCATCCAGTTGTCGCGGTTCGAGTCCAGTTCGATCTGCTCAACGGTTTGGCCCGTGTGATGCGCCAAAATCTCGTATAACTCCTGCCGTAGTTTCACAATCTCGCGTACGGTGATTTCCATATCCACCGACTGCCCCTGCGCACCCCCGCTAGGCTGGTGAATCATGACGCGGGCGTGGGGCAGAGCCGAGCGTTTGCCCGCTGCGCCACCGGCCAGTAATACTGCGCCCATCGACGCGGCTAAGCTGGTGCAGACGGTAGCCACGTCGGGACGCACATACTGCATGGTATCGTAAATACCCAAACCAGCATATACCGAACCGCCGGGGCTGTTGAGGTACATCAGAATATCTTTGCGCGGATCGGCCGATTCCAGAAATAACAACTGAGCCACAATGATGTTGGCAATGTTATCATCGACGGGTAAGCCCATGAAGATAATCCGGTCGGCCATCAGGCGCGAGAAAACGTCCACTTCCCGGAAGTTCATCGGGCGTTCTTCAATGACCGAACGGGTCATGTTGTCAACTCTGTAGTTTTCGACGGTGTGATTCATATACCCGTCCACGGTTAGGCCGTTCAGGCCCATGTGTTTAACGGCAAAATGGCGGAATTCCTGTCCGTTTGTCATGTTATGTACTTGATTTATCTGTTGGAACGAAATTAGACCGTGTGAAGTTCGACACGACTGACGATACAAATATGCCACGAAACCTGACCAAACCCTGTCGGTATGACTTGCGGTTTTGTCGCTTTCACCGAAAAAGACATGAAAGTTAGCGAACGTATTCGATTATTCCGTCTGGAACGGGGTTTCTCGCAGGAAAACATGGCCGACCTGCTGCATCTTTCCACCACGGCTTATGGCGACATCGAGCGCGGTAAAACTGACCTGACCCTCTCGCGTCTGACCCAGATTGCCGATGTACTCGACAAGCCGACCTTAGCTCTGCTCACCGACGAAGTTGTGCCGGTTGCTCAGGTAGTACCGGCTAACCACGAACTGGAAACACTGCGGCTGCTGGTCGAAAAACAACAAATCGAGATTGAGAAACTGCGCTTAGAAGCCGACAGCTACAAACGCCGGTACGACGAGCGGGTAGCCCACGACCTGGCCCGCGCTTTAGGGATGCAAACCAGCCGCGAACGAATTGGGTTTTAGCGCACCGTAAACTCGCCTTGCCCAATGCGGAAGCCCTCGGAATAGACTTCAACCACGTGGCGACCTTCGTTGAACCGCTGCCCACCGCGTCCATAAATGAAACTCACTTCCTGCCCCGTATTGTCGTACTGAATGCGCTGCATGGTGGTGTAAACGGTACCCTGGTTGTTGTACGTAAACTCACCGGAGCCGGTAGCCATATCGGAAATGACGGCTCCACTGGGGTCAAGAATTCGGATGTAAACGTCTTTCGCGTTCTGCTGGGTAAGCCCATTGATAGCCAGCCGAAAGGAGATTTTTACCTTGTCAATTTTACGGGCCTTATACGAGCCGCCATCGCTCTCTTTACCCCGCGCATTCAGGGCATTTACCGCAATGTTTTCGGCCCGCATGGCAGCGGCAACGGTTACTTTCTCGCTGAGTTCGCGGTT
>JBBQUC010000387.1:0-4679 GCA_038212815.1 Cytophagales bacterium | reverse complement strand
GGTAGCTGTGTTGGCCCCGCTTAGGGCCGGTACACCCACCCCCGAAAAATTACCCACCCATACGCCAATCGTGTAGTGCTGGTTATACCCAATGCTCCAGGCATCACGCCGACCATAGGAGGTGCCGGTTTTCCAGGCAATCCGTGGCAGGTGGTAGCTGTTGTCGAAGTTATTGGGCAGATCGGGGCGGGCAATCTGGGTAAGGGTATTGGTTATCAGATAAGCCGCTTCGGGCGACACCAACCCCCCAGCCCCCGACGGGGGAGTTTCCGACCCCGACGGGGGGCTGCCCCCATTGGCAAAGGCTGAGTACAGATGCGTCAACTCATCGAGGGTAACCCCACAGCCGCCCAAAATCAAGGATAGGCCCAGGTCTTTTTTCTGTTTTTTAATGGTGGCAAACCCCGCGTTGGCCAGAGCCGAAATCAAGACCGGCGTACCGACATCGCGCAGTAGTTTCACCGCCGGTACATTCAGCGAGTTGGCCAGGGCAAACTCGGCCGTAACGGGGCCGTTGAACCGCTGATCGAAATTGCCGGGTTCGTAGCCACCAAAATTAGTAGGCACATCATTGATCTTCGACTTGGGGGTAATCAGCCCCGCATCGAACGCCAGGGCGTAGAGCAGCGGTTTCAGCGCACTCCCCGGCGACCGAACCGCCCGCACCCCATCGACCTGCCCGCCATCGACTCGACTATGAAAATCTGCCGACCCCACGTAAGCCACCACCGCGCCCGTCTGGTTATCGAGTACCAGCACAGCCGCATTATGGATATTCATGGCCCGCACCCGGTTCACGTAGTTGCTCACCAGCCGCTCGGCCATAGTTTGGGCCGCAGGCCGCAGAGTAGAGCGAATAATGGGTTGGCCGGGCTGTTCTGCTTTGAGTCGCCCGGCATAGTGCGGAGCCTGCTGCGGGGCAGCCCGCCGGTGGGCAGTGAGTGGCTCGGTGAGCGCATCGGCCACGGCGGTGGCCGGAAACAGGCCCGATGCGCCAAACCGGCGCAGCCAGCGATTGCGCTCCTGCACAATATAGGCGTTGTTTTGCCCCAGCCGCAGGCTCGACGGGCGGTTGGGAATAATGGCCAGGGTGGTTATTTCGGCCAGGCTCAGTAGTTTTGGGGGCTTACCAAAGTACAGCAGCGAGGCCGACTTTAACCCTTCAATATTGCCTCCGTATGGCACCAGGTTGAGGTACAGTTGCAGAATCTCAGCCTTAGAGTAGTGGCACTCCAGTTGCACCGCCCGCAGCAGTTCAATGAGCTTGCTGCCGTACGTGCGCTGGCGGGGTTCGAGCAGCCGCACTACCTGCATCGTGATGGTTGATGCACCCGATGTGCGCCGACCACGCAGCAGGTTGCGCCCAGCCGCCTGAAACAGCGATACGGGGTTGATCCCGAAATGCCACGCAAAATACTTGTCTTCTTTGCTGATAATGGTTTTGCGAAGCGCGGGCGTAATCTCGTTCAACTCGGCATACATTCGCCACTTATCATCGCGGCTCAAAAAAACGTGTAACAGCGTGCTATCCTGAGCCGGTATAAGGGTTGAGTACGCCACACCGGTACGGGGCGGAAAAGCGCGGTCGAACCCGAACAGGAGGATGGGAATAATCAACAGTAGGAACCGGGACTTCACGGAATAATTCGGAGCTGTGGGTACACGGATTGACTGATTTCGCCGAAAAAAGGGGATATTGGTCGTCGGATGGAAATCGGCCTGTCAACGTCAAAGTAAATCATTTAATCCGGGGAATCACAGTGCAGTATTAATCAACAAAATCACCCTTCAGACATGACCATTCAATTCTTTGGCGCGGCCCGCATTGTTACGGGCAGTAAGCACCTCATTACCACTGATAGTGGCACCACCGTTCTGCTCGACTGTGGGCTGTTTCAGGGAATCAATACGGACGAACTGAACCAGAATTTCCACTTCGACCCGGCCACCGTGCAGTACATGGTGCTGTCGCACGCCCATATCGACCATACGGGGCTTATTCCGCGCCTGGTGCGGCAGGGATTCACGGGACCTATTTACTGCACCCCCGCCACCCTCGACCTCTGCCGGATTATGCTCATGGACTCGGCCCGGATTCAGGTAAAAGACCTGGAACGAGTGAATAAACGTCGCCGAAATCGGGGCGAAACCGAACTGGACGTGCTGTACGAAGAGGCCGACGTGCAACAGTCCCTCGGTCAGATGCAGCCCGTGAACTACAACACCTGGTTTACCATCAATAACGAGATCAAGTTTCTATTGACTGATACCGGCCACCTGCTCGGCAGTGCAGCCATTAGCCTGACCATCAGTGGAAAATCGGGTACCAAGCACCTGTTTTTCAGTGGTGATATTGGCCGCCCCGACGATAAAATTCTTCGTACCTTCTCGCCCTTTCCGCAAGCCGATTACATTCTTTGCGAGTCAACCTACGGGGCGCAACTGCACGAGGCTGAGCCGGATATGAAAGCGCACCTGCTGCGGATTGTGAAAGAAACCTGCGTAGATCAGCGGGGCAAGCTCCTTATTCCCGCCTTTGCCGTTGACCGCACCCAGGAGTTGATCTACGCCCTCGACCAGCTAGCCGCCGAAGGCCGCCTGCCCGTGCTGCCCGTTTATATCGACTCGCCCATGTCGGTCAGTGCCACCACCGTGATGCGCCACCACGAAGAAGATTTCAACCCGGAGATTCTGGCGTACATCAAAAAAGACGGCGATGCTTTCGATTTCCCGAACCTGCACTACATCTCCGACGTAGAGCAGTCGAAGGCGATTAACGACCGGCCCGGCCCCTGCATTATCATTGCGCCATCGGGCATGGCGGAAGCAGGGCGAATCAAGCACCACATCAAAAACAACATTGAAAACCCCAGCACCACCATTCTGTTTGTGGGCTATGCCTCGCCCAATAGCCTGGGTGGGGTGCTGAAACGGGGCGATAAAGAAGTAAATATCTTTGGCGAACGCTACTCGGTGAACGCCCGCGTCGAGATCATGGACTCGTTCTCGGCGCATGGCGACTACCGCGAGATGCTCCAGTTTCTGAGTTGTCAGCACCCAGAGCAGGTCAAGACCCTGTATCTGGTGCATGGCGAGTACGAAAAGCAGCTTATCTGGAAAGAGAAACTGCTGGCAGCCGGGTTCAAAAACGTGTACATACCAGACCTCTACGAGAAGGTAAGCTTGTAATGCCTTACACCGTCAGCTCGTAAAAAGCGGGTCGGGTTTGTAGCACATCGACATACGTAAATGATCCACCCCCGCCGGGGATGGGCACATGCCGGAAATCGGGCTGTGGGGTATGGCCTACAAGTTGGTGGTAGCCTGGTAGCGGGTCGAGCAGCGTTTCGGAATCATCGGCCCAAAGGGGGCCACCAAACTGAAAGCCACCCCGCACTTTACCCACCGTGAAGAGTTTCCACCGTTCGCTCGTCTCGTTGAGGTTGTTCAGTTGCTCGGCCAGGGGCAGGTTGGCCCACTGCCGGAATGTAGCCGAATTTTTGTTGACCCACCCCCACCACCGGCCCGTTAGGCCCGCGTGTGTAAACAAATAGTTGTCTAGTTGCCAGGCAATGGTAAATAGCTTGCGGTGTTTACGGAAGAGGGCGGTCAAGTCGGGTTGGGCTTCGGGCCGGAAGCCAGAGCAGCCAAAATCGGGGAAATAGAGGTACTGAATATCGTGGTTGCCCAGCAGCAGTTCAACCTTATGCGGGTATTGCTGTTTCAGGGCAATAATCTCGGTCAGGTTTTGGTAAATAGTCTGATTAGGCGCGGTGTAGCTATCGACATAATCGCCGATAAAGATAATTTTATCGGCGGGCGTAGGGTCAAGTTGTTTCCAGGTATCCTGGCCATGAATATCGCTGACGGTAATTATTTTGGGCATAGTTAAGCAGAAGGGTTGCGCTATATAAAGATACGTATTACTTTTGCAATCCCAAAACACGGGAAACAGTGACCTGCCGAAGTGGTGAAATTGGTAGACACGCACGTTTCAGGGGCGTGTGTCTTTACGGACATGCGAGTTCGAGTCTCGCCTTCGGCACCACAAAAAAACCTCAACTAACTGTTCATCAGTTGGTTGAGGTTTTTCATTTTTAGGCATACTGCTCTAGGGCGCGTTGCAGAAAACCAGTCAGCCGACTAACCAGCGTAGGCGGGCTAATCACCTTCACCGAATTGCCGAGCCGGGCTAGCTCGAACAGTAGTTCATCGTTGATAATGAGGGTTAGTTTCACCCGAAACTCCCCGGTAGTATCGGTCAGCACGTCGGATTCGTGAAAGGGGAAAAACGGCTGCGACCGAAAATGCAGTCCCTGTTCATACCCAAACGACAGCACAACTGCTTCGGCGGGGTTGTCGTAAATGGCTACGCCCAGCGCGGGCCGGAAATACGCGTCGGCATCAAAATCGGGTGGGGTAAAGGCTAGTTCGATGGGTTGAACCGTGCCGGAGATAATACGATCCAGGCCAAAGACCCGCAGTTGCACTGGGTCAGGCTCGTGGCCAATCACGTACCAGCGGTTGCGGTGCTCCTTTACCTGATGCGGATAAATAATCCGGCGTTTGGGTACGCTGTCGGTATATTTCTGATGATCGAACTGAACCACCTGCCCATTCATACAGGCAACCAGCAGCGGGTCGATTAACTCATTACCCCGGCCCGGCGGCACAGCCTC
>JBBQUC010000386.1:0-4714 GCA_038212815.1 Cytophagales bacterium | reverse complement strand
AACTAACACCAGCAGGCCCACTTCGTTTACACATTGGCGATTTATTTTCCGAATGGTATTGATCCCCGCCGTATCGACGGTGGCTACCGAAGTAAAATCAACGATAATATTACTATATCCCTCCCGAAACAGATTACGGCTCAGGGTCTCGAAGGTGGCCGGAATCTCGTCACTAAATTCGCGCTCTGATAAGCGAATCAGGGCGTATTGTTCGGTTTTTTCGATGGTGTAATTCATTGGCTTATGGCTTGTAAAACGTGTTGCTCAATGCGGGTCAGCGGGTTAGTATCGGTAGCTCGAACGAAGGGTTGGCCGGTTACTGTTTCATACAGTTCGATATAACGGGCCGAAATCTGTTCTACCCACTTATCGTCCATTGTGGGTACTGTCTGCCCGGTTTTGCCCTGAAAGTTATTAGAAATGAGCCATTCCCGCACAAACTCTTTCGATAATTGTTTCTGAGGCTGCCCCGCCAGCAGGTTCTCGGCATACCCATCGGCATAAAAATACCGCGACGAGTCGGGGGTATGTACCTCGTCGATGAGGTAAATCTGCCCGTCCAGTTTACCAAACTCATACTTGGTATCGACCAAAATCAGCCCGCGTTGGGCGGCCATATCGGTACCCCGCTGAAACAGCGCGAGGGCATAGGCTTCTAACTGGGCATAGTCGGCCTCGTTCACAATGCCCTGCGCCAGCAAATCAGCCCGCGATATATCTTCATCGTGGCCTTCGTGGGCTTTGGTGGTAGGCGTAATGATGGGTTGCGGCAGGCGGTCATTTTCGCGCAAGCCGTTGGAGAGGGCAACCCCACAAACCTCGCGGTGACCATCGCGGTATTGCCGCCACGCGTGTCCAGCCAAATACCCGCGCACCACCATCTCGACCGCAAACGGCTCACACCGTAAGCCGATGCTCACGTTCGGGTCGGGTACGGCTAGCAGCCAATTGGGCACAATATCGGCGGTAGCTCCTAAAAAATAGGCGGCAGTCTGGTTCAGCACCTGCCCTTTGCCCGGAATGGGCCGGGGAAGCACCACATCGAACGCCGAAATCCGGTCAGTAGCTACCATGACCAGTTGCTGCGGAAAGGAATACACATCGCGTACTTTGCCGCGATAAAACCCCGTTTGACCGGGGAAGTGGAAGTTAGTTTCTGCTATAGGCACAGGGTAGTGATTTTATAACTATTTTGGTACTGTTTCTCAGGCTATTTACTCCTTTTATAGCCTTTCTAAAATCAGGGCTGATGCGCCACCACCACCGTTGCAGATACCCACGGCCCCGTAGCGGCCCTTGCGCTGCTGCAATACGTTGGTGAGAGTTGTTACAATTCGGGCACCCGATGCGCCCAGCGGGTGCCCCACTGATACGGCCCCACCGAACACATTTAGTTTCTCCTGCGATACGCCAACTACCTCGGCAAAGGCCAGGGGAACCACCGCGAAGGCTTCGTTGATCTCAAAATAGTCGATGTCGGCAACGGTCAGTCCAGCCCGTTCGAGGGCTTTAGGCACAGCCTTGGTTGGGGCCGTCGTGAACCACTGTGGCTCCTGCTCGGCATCGGCATAGCCCAAAATCCGGGCCAGGGGTTTGAGGCCCAGTTCATCTGCTTTCCGGCGGCTCATGATTACCAGTGCCGACGCGCCATCATTGATGCTCGATGCATTGGCCGCCGTTACGGTACCGTCTTTCGTGAAAGCCGGTTTCAGGGTCGGAATTTTATCGTACAGCACATTTTTCGGTTCTTCGTCTTCGCTCACCAGCACACTGCCCTTGCGACCGGCTACTTCTACCGGCACAATTTCGGCACTGAATTCGCCACTTTGCGTGGCGGCTTCGGCCCGGCGGTACGACTGCACCGCGTAGGCATCCTGACTCTCGCGGCTGATCCCGTATTTCTGGGCGGTAGCATCGGCAAAAACCCCCATGGCACACTGATCATACACATCCACCAGGCCATCACGAGCCAGCGCATCGACCAGTTCGGCATTGCCGTATTTATACCCAAAACGGGCTTTGGGTATGTAATAGGGTGCATTCGACATGCTTTCCATACCGCCGGCTATAATAACATCGGCCTGCCCCAGTTGAATGCTTTGGGCCGCCAGCATAATGGCTTTAGTACCAGAGGCACACACTTTATTCAGGGTCGTGCAGGGTACTGTGGCAGGCAAGCCTGCTTTTAAGGCAGCCTGCTTGGCGGGGGCCTGCCCTACATTGGCCGACACTACATTCCCCATATACACCTCTTCAACCAGTTCGGGAGCAATGCCCGCCTTAGTGAGTGCGCCTTTGATCGCTGCTGCCCCCAGTTCGGTGGCTGTCAGGGTAGAGAGTACACCGCCGAAACTCCCAATGGGAGTGCGGACAGCCGAGATAATGACAACTTCGTTCATAACTACTGGTTTTACTAAATGATGGGAGGTGCTTACCTACCACCGGTTTCCTTCGTCGGCTTTAGAGCCGGGCTGCCTGCGCCGTTGAATCAGCGAATACGGCATATCCGTGTCCTGCATGGCGTTGAGCAGTTGCAGGGCCTGTTGTTCACTCATGTTCAGGTTCCGAAACCGTTTCAGCAGTTTGTCCTGCCGATCCGATTTGGCTACTTCCTGCCCGGATGCCGAGCGGGCTTGTGGCCGAGGCTGATTTGTTTGGGTTTTAGGGCGGGCCTTAGGGGGAACTTTGCCCGACCACAGCCGCTTTATCAACTCAAAATTATACCGCGCCGTTTCATTATCCGGGTTATGAAGTAGGGCTTGTTGAAAATAGCCAAGTGCCAGGGCACTATCCCGCTCAGCACAGGCAATAACCCCCAACTGCACCGTTGCCACCGCGTACCAACCTGCCTGGGCTGAACTAGTGACGCGCTGGTACGCCTGGCGGGCCTGATTATACTGCTTTAACCGAAAATAGGCATGGCCGAGGTCGAGCCAAAGTGCGGATTCAGCAGTTGGTCTCAGCCGGGTTAGGGCTGCATACCCCCTGGCTGCGGCCCCATAATCAGCCGCCCGATACGCCGTTTCAGCCTCCCGGCGCGTGCGGTTATAAGCCGATACCCAACTGAGTGGGCCAACGTCGCTAAACCACCATACCAGCATAACCAACAGATAGTGCATAGTGTGCCTCCAATCAAATGCCCAAAATTAAGTCAAATTTCAGAGAGTGTTACCTATAACCGAAACGTGCGTACGGCGATGAGTACATCGCCGATAATCAGAAACAGGGCAACCAGTAGAAAATAATGGTACTTATTGGTTGTGACCGCTACCCGGCGCTGGTCGATAGTACGACCCCGCAGGGTTCGAATTATTCCGGTCAGTTCATGGACATAGGGAGTAGTAGGCATACCTTCTACGTACTGCCCCCGCCCGTCGCGGGCCAGGTTGCGCAGGAAATTGCGGTTGAGTCGGGAGCGAACAATTTGCCCGGCCTCATCGCGCACAAAGTCGGTTCCCCGCCGGATTGGGCTACCCGATTCGCTGCCGATACCAACCGTGATAAGCGGAATATCATAGGCCCGCAACTGCGCCAGTACAGCACGGTTACAGGTAGCTAAATCTTCGCCATCGCTGAAGAGCACAATGGCCCTGGCCGATTTCCGGGTGCTGGGGTCGGCCAGCAGTTTCTGCCGGGCCAGGTCAATGGCTGCACAAATATTGGTGCCCGGCCTGGGGGTCAGCGTGGTGCGGGCATCGCGCACAAACCGGTTGAGCGCGTCATGGTCGGCAGTGAGGGGCGATAGCACAAAGGCTTCGGTCGAGAACAGAATCAGGCCAAAGCGGTTGGCAGCCAGCGTGTCGGTCAGTTGCTGCATATCGAACTTGGCCCGCTCCAGCCGGGAGGGCGGCACATCGGTTGCATCCATAGAACGTGAGATGTCGAGGAGTAAATAAATATCGCGGCCAGAGGTGGTCACGTCCTGGTCGGCCTGACCGAACGATGGCCCCAGCAGGGAAATAAGGAGCAGAGCCAGGTAAATGGTACGCAGAAAAAACTTGGGAATAATGGCTTGGGCGGAGGTATTGAGTTGCCGGGCCAGCCAGAACGTTCGGGCAAAATAGAGTGCGTAGCCCCCTAGAAACAACCAGACAAACCCCCATTCGGTAGGCGAAAAACGGTACAACCAGTGCATAGACGGGCATTTGAGCGAGCGCGAATTTACACGTTCCGAAAAGATTTTAGGCATTATTATTGCCTTTATGCAGAAGACCCGTATCTTTGTGGCCCAAACGCCCCGGAAAAGGGTGAATGGAAAAGTTTAGGAGAGATGCCTGAGTGGCCGAAAGGAACAGTTTGCTAAACTGTCGTACTGGCAACGGTACCGAGGGTTCGAATCCCTCTCTCTCCGCAGCGTGGCGATCACGCTAAGGGCATAATTTTCGGGGTGTAGCGTAGCCCGGTATCGCGCCTGCTTTGGGAGCAGGAGGTCGTAGGTTCGAATCCTGCCACCCCGACTACAAAAAACCCTCAAATCAAGCTGATTTGAGGGTTTTTTGTTTAATAGTGTGTTTTTGGCAGTTTACTGGCAGTACATTGCCCACCTATTTTTTTGGTCCCGTAGCTCAGCTGGATAGAGCATCTTCCTTCTAAGAAGGCGGTCATTGGTTCGAGTCCAATTGGGATCACATTGGTTATCAGCCACTTACAAGTTATTGTGAGTGGCTTTTTTGTTTCTGGTTTACACAGCAGGTATACCAAGTAATCGTAACAG
>JBBQUC010000385.1:0-4719 GCA_038212815.1 Cytophagales bacterium | reverse complement strand
ATTCCCGTGCTGATCACCTATAACGTACTCGATATCGACGAAGCCGGTGCCATTCGGGTGTATCGGGATGTGTATAGTCACTGGCGAACCAGCTTGTAAAAAGTCAACTCAACGAATCATGAAAAAGAACGAAACAATATCCATTGGCAACCAGATTGCCCTGCGCTGGAAGACTATTTTTCGCGCATTGACGGCTGATTTTAAGGTAGAATCTGACCAGCCAATCAGCGTAATTAGTAACACGAGTTTATTTTTTAAAAGAAGCAAGTTTTTGTTGCTACTAGCCTTGTTAGCTAGCTGTTTGTCAGTGACTGCCCAGGATCTTGATCAGGGTGCATTATTGATCCCCATCCCGCACAATTATGCTGTGAAGCGGGCCATCGAAATAGAGAGTTTATTTCCTACGTTTTTTACGGGTGGTTATCATTTTGCTGTTGGGTATTGGTATAAAAAATTCAGGGTGCGGGTGAGTGTAATTAATGGGGTACGTACAATGCCGAAACGGTTAGCCTGACTAATTAATCACCTTCATTTAAGCGGTTCTACAACACCTCGCCAGGTATCTTTTTGGGCTACAACGTCTGGAAAAATCTGGATGTCTATACCTACCTCGCAAGCCACACGTTTGGCATCGAGCAGGAAAGTACGGGTATAAAAAAAGACATCAAAAGCATTGATGCCGGTCTGGGCGTCAGCTATCAGTTTTTCATTGGCCGCATTTTCTACGTGCAGCCAGGCGTTCATCTGTATCTACGGCGCAATAACAGCACCGATTTTGGCGCCATTCAGTACAATATCCCCAACGCTGACATTTCGCCTGTGGTCCGCATCGGAGCCAGGTTATGGCGGCAATACTGATACTCAAGTCATGAAAAAGTTACTGAAAATTACGGGCATTGCTGCGCTGGCCGTTGGGGCAGCCTGGACGTTTCTGACCGTTTTTGCCGAACGGGTCGGGCCAAAAAGAAGCTGGAAAATGGGTAGTCAAACGGCAAGAAAGCGGGCGTTGATTATCTATGATCCTGACCCGTTCTACAACCTGGACGAGCAGGTAAGCCGGTCATTTGGGCAGGGCCTCGCCGACCAAGGTATGCAGGTGACTGTTGCCACTGTTGCAGTAGCCAGCCGTTTTGATAGTCAACCCATTGACGTATACGTTTTTTGTGCCAACACATATAATTTCCGACCGGATTGGGCCGTAAGCAATTTCATAGAAAAGCAGGTAGTGCTGGCTGGTAAAGATGTAGTGGCTATCACACTGGGGGCGGGGAGTACAGACGCTTCCCGAAAAGCATTGGAAACACTGCTTCTTGCTAGAAAAGCCAACCTGCTGGATTCGCGTACATTGTGGTTGTTGAGACCAAATGACGAGTCACGGATGAGTGAATCCAACGTCGCTATTTCGGTATCGTCGGCCTACGCCTGGGGCCAGGAAATAGCCAGGCGTTACCTCCCCAATTCGGCGGTTTCAGTGCAGGTACAGCCCATACATCAGTCATGAACAGGAACACATTTTTAGGCATCGCGGGCGGTACCATGCTTACTGCGGGCGGATTAGCCTACTCACTCAGCGACAAATCAAATCTTGGCCGGGCTGATTTACCCCTCAATGTACCCGGCGCCCTGCCGCTGAAACCCGACGAACGGGAGATCCTGTATCTGGCTTCACTCGCGCCAAGCGGACACAATACGCAGCCGTGGTCGGTGACGTACCTGGAGCACTATCACTGGATCATCGGCAACGACAAAGCCAAATGGCTGCCCGCCGTTGACCCCACCCAGCGCGAAACGATGCTTTCTATTGGGGCCTTCCTCCAAAACTTAATTTTCGCGGCCAACCATGTTGGGTATGCCTGTGCAATCAACGTACTGGCAACCACGAATCAGGATAAACACGTGGCGGAGGTAAAGCTCACTAAATCAGGCGGATTGCCGGATTTTGATGTGGACAAAATAAAGACCCGGCGCACGGTTCGGTCACATCAATTGCCTGATGCCTTGACGCAAGCAGATCAGACTTATTTATTCAGTGAAGAGAAACAGTTCTTTCATTATTTTCCGAATACGTCCAAGGAATATAAACTACTAAACGAGCAAACCATTGCCGCAAACCGGGTTCAATCATATCGGGATGCGGCCCAAAAAGAACTCGCCGACTGGGTACGCTTTTCGAGTAATGACGTCAAAAAATACGCCGACGGCCTAACAATGTCAAGTATGGAAATCAACGGTATTGCTGGTTATATTGTCAGAAATACGTATGATAAAAGCAGTGTGATGAAAAATGATTTTCGGGAGAAAAACATAGATACCGTCCGTGCTGAAGTGGCCCAGTCGGCGGGTTGGCTGCTCATCACCAGCCCAGATAACTTACCGGCTACACTGCTGGAAACCGGCGGGCGAATGCAGCGGCTGTTTCTGAACGTCCGTGAGAAAAACATCGCCCTGCACCCCATGACCCAGGTGCTGGAAGAACCCGCCTTCACCCGGGTCATCAACCAGTCCGTTGGCATCACTGACTCAATCCAGTTCATGCTACGGCTGGGGTACGTAAAAAACTACCCCGACCCAGTCTCGGTCAGGCGACCCGTTGACTGGTTTGTACGGGCATAAACCGATATATTGGCTGTGGTACATCCAAACAAGGTGATCGGTCACTGCCGGGTAAAGGCTCACGAACGCTCTGGCCCAAATTAGCGAGCTTACTTGCCAAAACTGGCGATGGCCGCCCCGCCTGTTAGCGTTGGATGATATGCTCAGCAATACAAAATATATTTTTGTATTGAAAATGCAGCAATTAGCGAGTTGGTGGCAAGTGTAAAATAACACAAAATAGATAATAGTTACGTGAAAAAATCTGTCGATTTTGCTCAACTAGTTGGCCCGACCATTTGCGCGATTACAGCTTCTGAACTTTTCAATCTTACAATCTGGACGAACAGTCTTCCAGGTTTAACATACCTCAATGGGACCTTATTATTTGTGGCAGGAATTTCAATCGTTAGAAGTCATAACTACTGGGTTCGTAATTGGATTGTTTCAATAACAATAATTGGTTGGTTATGTATTTTATTTGGTTTATATAGAATGTTCTTTCCAAGCAATAAACAAGCTTCACTGAATTTAATAACCTATTCAAGCATTGGTTTACTTTTTCTAATGGGCCTTTTTCTGACAATAAAAGGTTTCTTTTCTGACAATAAAAAGGACAATAGCGAATATAGAGGCAACTAACCCATTTTGGGATTAATTATAGTATTACTCGGACAGGTGAAAATGATACAAGCATACCAACGGGATGCTGCTTTGACCATGAAAACGTGGCGTTCTTACCCGGCATCCAGAAGTTGTACACGAAGTAACAATATTATAATGCGCAGGCGCAGTCATAAGTAGTTAATCGTATAGACCAAATAGGGTTCGTTTTGAATAACCCTACTACCTATGATTCAACTGTGCGGGCTTACTGGTGCGAAAAGGTGGGTTATGCTCTTGATGGGGCTGGCTGTCAGTTGACAGCAAAAAAATGAGCGGCTGCTGCTCATCGACGGTTCGAGTACGGTGTACCCCATTATGGAAGCCGTGGGCGAAGAATTTCTGAAAAAACACCCCGATTTATCCATCGCCATTGGTGTGTCGGGTAGCGGCAGCGGCCTGGCCAAACTGCTCAGTCGTGATACTGACATTGCCGATGCATCGCGCCCCATCACCCCCAGCGAACTGGCTACGGGCCGCAAAACCGGGCTGGAGATTGTGGAACTGCCCATTGCCTACGACGGCCTGTCGGTGGTGGTGCCGCGTTCCAATACGTGGGCTAAATCATTGACGGTGAACGAACTAAAACGTATCTGGCAACCGGCAGCGCAGGGTAAACTGACCCGCTGGAACCAGATTCGCCCCGAATTCCCCGACCGCGAAATTCACCTCTACGGCGCGGCTGTCACGTCGGGAACGTACCAGTATTTCACCCGGGCTATCGTGGGCACCAGCAAGGCCAGCCGGGGCGACTATACGGCCAGCGAAGATTATAACGTGCTGGTGCAGGGTATTTCCACCGACCCGCTCGCGCTGGGCTACATCGGCCTGGCCTACTACCTCGAAAACAAGGGCAAACTCAACCCCGTGGCCATCGACGATGGGCAGGACGCGAACGGGAAAGGGCCGATTTTGCCCACCTACGAAACGGTACGGACCGGTACCTACCAACCGCTGACCCGGCCCCTGTTTATCTACCTGAGCCGCGAACAGGCCCGCCGCCCATTCGTTCAGCAGTTTGTTGGCTTCCTGCTTCAACAGGCACCCGTACTGGTGAAAGAATCGGGCTATGTTCCGTTTTCGCCCGAACTTTATCACCTTGTCAGTCAACGGTTTGTGGATCAGAGAGCCGGTTCGCTCTTTGCGGGAAAGAAGAAGTCATCGGCCGATCTGGCGGCATTATTAGGTAGCCATGGCCAGTAGCAATACACCCAACCGAGCTCGCCAACGGGTAATAGAGCGGGGCATCGAGTGGCTACTGGCGGCTTGTGGTAGCCTGAGTCTGTTCACCACCGTGGGCATCGTGGGTGTGTTGCTGCTGGATTCGGTGGCATTTTTCCGGCAGGTTTCCATACTGGATTTCCTGACCGATACCCAGTGGACGCCGCTCGTTGCCGACAAGCATTTTGGCATTTTGCCCTTACTGAGCGGCACGTTGCTGACCACCGTCATTGCCCTGTTTGT
>JBBQUC010000384.1:0-4736 GCA_038212815.1 Cytophagales bacterium | reverse complement strand
CCTAAGCATTGCCGTTGCCTTACTGCATCAGCCATCATTGCTTATTCTGGATGAACCTACGAATGGCTTAGACCCTAACGGAATGCTGGCTATTCGGGAACTGTTGAAAAAACTCAATCAGGAGACCGGCATAACTATTCTTATTTCCAGTCATTTGCTGGCCGAAATAGATAAGTTGGTTACGCACGTGGGTATTATTAATAAAGGGCAATTACTATTTCAGGGCACTTTAGCCGACTTAAAAGAGCAACAAACGGTCTCGATGGTTTTTGAGACGAATAATGCGGATCAAGCCTTGAAACTCTTTAGGGCTAATTCGATACAGGCCCGCGTTATTGATGGCAAAGTAATAACCCCTGCGCTTTCCAAAGGCTGTGTTGCCAGGCTTAACCAGCAATTGGTTGCTCATGGCCTCGACGTATATGAAATAAGTCTGGTCAAAAATGATTTAGAAGCCATATTCATGAACCTCACCAGCCACTAAAGCCATGCAGTTTATTTGGAGTGTTCAGAGCGAATGGCTCAAGAAGAAACGAAGCCTGGCCGTATGGCTCGTTGTCGTTGGCGGCTTTTTTACCCCAACCATTGTTATCATTGCTCGATTAGTGTATCCAAACCATGCAGCGGTTTTGTACGCTAAACACGGCTTTTGGCGGTCACTTTGGCAAAACTCCTGGGAGTCGATGGCCATTTTTTTATTGCCAATGGGCTGCATACTGATTGTTAGCCTTATTACCCAGCTTGAGTATAAAAATAATGCCTGGAAACAGGTTTATACGCTGCCAATAAGCCTTACTACTATTTTCTGCGCTAAACTAGCCGTTATCTTCCTCATGGTTGGACAGTTTTTTGTGTTCTTTAATATCGGAATTTATTTGTCGGCGGTTATTCCGTGCTTGCTTTTACGCGATGTACCCTATCCGCAAGACCCGATACCATTTCTGGCTTTCTTGGCAGAGGACTTGTACTATTTTATTGACTGCCTGCCAATTATTGCCCTTCAATATTTACTAAGTCTCCAATACAAAAATTTCTTACTGCCTATTGGCATTGGCTTTATGTTTTGGGTTGGCTCATTGGCTGTACTTTCCTGGCAGTATGGCTATACAATTCCTTATACCTACTGTATGCTGCAATTTTTGAAAAGCAGTGGCTCAGGTAAAGCCGTTATCCCGACAAGTAACCTACAGAATCTGGCTAGTAGCTATTTTGTCGGCTTAATCAGTATTGCCTACCTGATGTTCCTTACCAAAAAAGAGAAAGGATAAATGATGAATGTCGTATAGCGTATCGGCTAACGATACGCTATACGACCAGCTTAGATCAATACGAAAATGGGTCGCGGCTGTTGATACTGTCGAGGAGTCGCTCGCGGTTGGGGCGGGGTTCTTGGGGGCGTTTGGGGCCACCCGCAGGCCGCTTGTCAGCCTGGCGTTGGCTTGGCGGGTTTTCTCGCTGTGCTGCCCGTTGCGGACTGGCACTGGGTTGCTGCGCGGGCCGACCTTCGCCCGAACGGGCAGCGGCTGGCTGCTGAGCGCGGGGCTGGCTGTTGCGCTGGCTCTCCCGGCGGGGTTCATTTTGCCCCGACCGATTGCCCGGTGAGCGGCCATTGCGCCCGCCCTGATGTCGGCGGTCTTCGGATTGAGGTTTGGCCGCTGATGCTGCGCCGGGTTGTAGCGGATATGGATGATCGGTAACAACGGGAATAGGCTTACCAATGAGTTTCTGAATATCCCGCAGGTATTCTTTTTCTTCTGCATCGCAGAAGGATAATGCCATGCCGCTGGCTCCCGCCCGGCCCGTGCGACCAATGCGGTGTACGTAGGTTTCGGGAATGTTGGGCAGTTCGTAATTGATAACGTGCGTGAGGTCGTCAATGTCAATGCCCCGTGCGGCAATGTCGGTAGCGACTAACACCCGCGTTTGACCATTTTTGAAGTTGCTCAGGGCGCGTTGCCGGGCGTTCTGCGATTTGTTGCCGTGTATAGCCTCAGCGGTCAAGCCTGCTTTCAGTAATTCTTTTACCACCTTATCGGAGCCATGCTTGGTACGGGAAAATACCAGGGCCGAGACAATAGATTTATCCTGGAGGAGGTAAATAAGTAAATTTTTCTTATCAGCCTGATCCACATAATAGAGCGTCTGCTGCACCGTGTCGGCGGTCGACGCCTGGGGCGTAACCTCAACCCGGACCGGATTAGTCAGGATTGTATTGGCCAACTTGGCTACTTCGGGCGGCATAGTGGCCGAGAAAAACAGCGACTGGCGTTGAGCGGGTAACTTGGCAATAACTTTCTTCACATCATGGATAAAGCCCATGTCCAGCATCCGGTCAGCTTCGTCGAGTACAAAAAACGAGACGTTTTTGAGGATGACGAATCCCTGATTCATCAGGTCGAGCAGGCGGCCTGGGGTAGCCACCAGAATGTCGATGCCCGCCCGCAGTGCATCGGTTTGGGGTTTCTGTCCAACACCACCAAAAATAACGGCATGGCGCAGACCGAGGTTACTGCCATAGGCGGCAATGCTCTCGTCAATCTGAATGGCTAGTTCGCGGGTGGGGGTCAGAATAAGCGTGCGGATCGGACGGGGACCACGCGCCGGTCCGATTTCGTTGTGCAGCAATTGCAGCATGGGCAGCGAGAAAGCGGCTGTTTTACCCGTGCCGGTCTGGGCTACACCCAGCAGGTCTTTGCGTTCGAGAATAAGCGGGATGGCTTGTTGCTGGATGGGGGTTGGCGTAGTATATCCCTCAGTAGCGAGGGCTTTACGCAGTGGCTCTATAAGCCGGAGATTATCAAATGTCATGTGTTGGGTGGCCGAACGCAACTATCAAATAAGGATCGCTAGGGCATCGGCATCATTCTTTACGTTTCTATACTAAGCAAGAAACCGGCCAAACAGTTCAAATGGGTAACTTGGCACCTAGATTGGACTGGTTTTTGCACGTTTATAGTATAGCACCTACTGGGGCATAAACCCAGTTATCGACTGGTTCGGTATAATTTTTGAGCGAATTATAATAGCTCATATAATAAGTATCAGGTAGGCGTTGCTAGTGGACCAGTTTCCCGGAAAAGGATAATTTCCAGGTTTAAACCTATTGGTTTTGTTATGAAAAAGGCCCGCAAGAGCCTTTTAGAAAGATATAGTTCTAAAAACAACGGGCAAGGGGTAGGCTGGCACATATATTGGCCCTTATAGGGGAGAACAACCACATATACATCTAGCTATGCAAAAACGAGTACTCCTACTGGCAGGTCTTTTATCAGCCGTTGCCAGCCATGCCCAACCTTCTGGTCAGGCTATTTCATCCGGCGACGATCAGCCGCACATTGCCATTCAGTTGAAGTACAATGGCGATGCAAAACGCTACGAAGTGTTTGCCCGGTCGAGTTTCAACGCCACCCGCTTTGCCTTAGGCCCCTCGCAGGTATCGGTGGTGTTGCCTAAAGAGTTAGCCGATCAACCGTTGAACATCCTGAGCGAAACGTCTCTGTGGCGCGATAACTCCCGGATTTATGCCCCTGACGTGGCTCCCGTATCTGATTTTCATGGTATTTCCTCGTCGGGACAAGCTCTGAAGTTACAGCGCGACGAAGAAGTGATGTTGTTCTCCTTTGCCCTCAACGAGGGATATGTTGATGGGGTGCGCCTATTTATGAATGAGAAAGACCCTCATTCGGCACAACTGGGCATGAAAGGCAGCGATTTTGCCAACACGCTTATCAATGCCCAGAGCCAGGAATTTTATCGCCCCGGTTTCACTGCCCCCACTACCGAATTAGCCGTGGCTAAAGTGCCCTCTACCGAAGATGCTGAGGTTACGGTGTATCCGAACCCCATTACGAGCGATCAGTTTACGGTAACGGCCAAACGGTTTACTGCCGGCGAACGGATCAAAATTCGGTTATTTACCACAACAGGGGTTGAAGTGGCTACTTTTGAAGACGATGCCGCCAAACTAGTGAATCGCACGGTGCAGTTGCCCCGCGCCCTAGTGGGTCAGGCATATCTGTCAGCTACGCGGGTAGCTGCCCCCGATAGCCCCGAACTGCCCAATGCGCAACCAACACGGCAGAATAATTTCGTAAAAAAACTGCTGATAGTACGGTAAATACCTTTACCCAATTTGTGCTGCGGGGAGATACTTCTTTTAAGTGTCTCCCCGTTTGTTTTTTACATTACTGTTACTCAAGCCAACATTTTCGGCCTCTTCTTGCCCATTTTTTTGACAAAAATGCCGATATTGTGACGCTGTAACCTGACTAACTTTATGAGACTGAACTACTTTTTGTGTTGTTGGCTTGTTTTTGTGTGTCTGCTGGGTGTTCAAGTAACTAGTCAGGCGACTGTTTTACAAAGAGATACCCTGCAAACAGACACCACCCTGGTGGTTGAGGAGTTTGCCAATCTTCCCTCCATTCCTGAAGCAACGTTGCGGGAGCGACTGTCCCGATTACAGGGTACTATCCCGATGACCTACAACAAAACCATCCACGGGTTTATCGACTATTTCGCCTTTCGCCGGGCGGCCTACACCCGCACCATGCTGGAGCGGATGCCCGTTTATTTTCCGCTCTACGAGAAAATGCTGGCTAAATATGGCCTGCCCGACGAACTTAAGTACCTCTCCATAGTTGAGTCGGGTCTGAGTCCACGGGCAATTTCTCATGCCGGGGCGGGGGGATTATGGCAGTTTATGCCCGGCACCGGGCGCGACATGCGGCTGTATC
>JBBQUC010000383.1:0-4738 GCA_038212815.1 Cytophagales bacterium | reverse complement strand
GTGTTCAGCCGGGATCGGTTCGACTTGAATTATATCAACCCCATTGTTTTTTACCGCTACATTGAGTCTTACCGGGGTAGTGCCGACAACGCCTTTATTGGCCTCGATGCTAAAGTGACGCTGGCTAACCATTTTCTAGTGTATGGCCAACTAATGCTCGACGAGTTTTTGATTAATAAAGTACGCAGCGATCCTGGCTCCTGGGTCAATAAGTTCGCCGGGCAAATTGGGTTTAAATACATTGATGCCTTCGGCATACCCAACCTGGATCTTCAGGGCGAGTTTAATGCGGCCCGTCCCTACACGTACCAGCATTTGAGCGGGCAAACCAACTACGCCCATTACAGCCAACCTCTGGCCCACCCGTTGGGAGCCAACTTTATGGAAGGAATAGGCATTGCGCGCTACCAGTGGCTACGGCTCACGGCAACGGGCACGTTTGGGCTGATGCTAACCGGTACCGACTCCCCCTTTCGGAATTATGGGGGTGATGTGCTGAAAAATTATGAGTCTCGCGTACGTGACGAAGGAAATTTTATTGGACAGGGCCGCCAGACCATTATAACCTATGCCGACATGCGGGTATCGTATATGTTCCGGCACAATCTGTTTTTAGATGCCCGCTACCTTTACCGGATTCAGGATAGCCAATATAAACTCAATACATACACTACCAACCTCGCCAGTATTGCCATTCGCTGGAATCTGGCCTACCGGAGTTGGGTATTTTAACATCGCCATGCTTGACCTCATTCGCCAGGAGCTTACCGAAGCCCAGACCGTTCTAGATAATTTTTTGGGTAACCCCAGCCACCTGGCTGCCATCGAGTCGGCAGCACGCCTGATGGCTGATGCGTTACAACAGGGTCACAAGATTATCTCGTGTGGCAATGGTGGCTCTCACTGCGATGCCATGCACTTTGCCGAAGAACTGTCGGGCCGTTACCGCGAAAATCGCCGGTCCTTGGCGGCCATTTCCATCTCCGATACAAGCCATATCACCTGCGTAGGTAACGACTACGGCTACGATTCCATTTTTTCGCGGTTTATTGACGGCTTGGGCCAGCCCGGCGATGTGTTGATGGGCATTAGCACCAGTGGCAACTCGGCCAATGTAATCCGGGCGGTAGAAGCTGCCCGGCAGCAGGGAATGAAGGTAGTTTTGCTAACGGGCAAAGATGGCGGCAAACTCGCCGGGCAAGCCGATGTAGAAATTCGCGTTCCGCATTTCGGCTATGCCGACCGGATTCAGGAAATCCACATTAAAGTAATTCACTTGTTTATTCTCTTGATTGAGAAGCAGATAATCAGTTAGACAGTCGGTCAGTTAATGAGTTGGCCACCTCATTTCACACTGCCACTACGCTCGGTATAAAATTCAGGAAGGACTCGAACTGCTGGTGATACTTTTCGCGGTTGACCTGATACAAAAACGCGCCTTTTTTGGAGGTGCCGCGCTGCTTTTCGTTCAGGCGAATCAGTAAGCCCGTCGATAAGATTTTCCGGCTGAAATTGCGCTTATCGAAGGTGGTATCAAATATGGCTTCGTAGAGTTTTTGCAACTGCGGGATGGTAAATTTCTCTGGCAGTAATTCAAACCCCACTGGGTGTTGCGAGGCTTTATACCGGAGTCGTTCAATGGCTTGCTGCACCATATCGCCATGATCGAAGAGCAGAGCGGGTAGTTCATGCATCGAAAACCAGTGTGCATCATATGCATGCGAGATTTTCTGGTCGTAGTCAGCCACGTTGACCAGAGCCGAGAAAGCTACTGATACGGTGCGTTCTACGGGATCGCGGCCAGGGTTGCCAAACACCCCCAATTGCTCCAGATAAATATCCGTTAGGCCTGTTAACTCATCCAGAATCCGGGAGGCCGCTTCTTCCAGGCTCTCGTAAGGCCGCAGCCAGCCCCCCATTAGCGACCAGGTAGAGTATGTGGCTACTCCCCGCTTTACCAACAACAGTTTCAGTTCGTTACCATCGAAGCCAAAAATAATAGAATCCAGCGCGACTAGACATTTGGTCTGCGCCTGGTATTGTTCACGCATTTGCATAACCGTGGTGGGAAGGCCTTTTGCGTAAAAGGAAACAGGATTAGCGTTTTACCTGCTTTTGAGCCACAACTTGCCACCGGCCAGGTAAACTGCGGTAGGGAACATTTTTGAAAGGTCTTAAACCTGCTGCCTGCTGCCAGCCAGTGATCTCGGCAATGGAGTAATTCCCGGCGGTGCTGGTCATGCCATAAAACAAATCGGTGCTACTCCCCACTAGTTCAGGGGTGGAACCTATGTCGGGCCGGATAAACTCGTTGACGATAAAAACACCACCAGGTGTCAATGCTCTGGCTACACGTTGGGCAACATCGCAGTTTTGAGCATCGGTAAAATGGTGCGCCAGGCTTGACATCAACACTATATCATAGCGATTCTCGCCGAAGTCGTCGGTTAGGGCATTCCCTACCCGGTGCTGTACGCGTTCACCCAGCCCCAGCCGGGCCAGTAAGGGAGCGGCCTGTTCAATGGCTTCGGGCAAGTCAAGAATTGTTGCCTGTAGAGCAGGCAATCGGCGGCAGAGCGCAACGGAGTGCTGCCCATGCGACCCGCCAATATCGAGCATGCGGGTAGCCTGTTTGGGTACAGGCGCACGACGACCAAATTCTTTAGCCTCAGTAGTAGTAGCTGCCAGCATGGCCTGCTGGTATAACCGCCACTGCTCGGTTGTCATAGTATCGTGGTATTGAATGCCCTCCCCCGTTTGCAAATAACGCCCCATTTGAGTGAGCCACGGCCATACAACCCGGTTGTTATAGAGCATCATGCCGTAAACTGATTCGGGGTTATCGCGCAATGTCCATTTACGGGCCATGCGTGTCAGGCCAAATTTGCCTTTTTTGTACGTAAAATACTCCAGGGCCGTAAGCAGGCCCAGCAGTTCGCGGGTTGGTTTTGGGTGCAAGTGGCAAGCCTGTGCCACAGCTTCAACAGTAGTATGTCCAGCCGCCACTGCGTCGAAAACGCCCTTATCGGCAGCCTCCAGTACTGCTTTAGAAATTACCGGAAACAGTTGCACATGCAGGAGCGGCAGCGGCACCAAGTTGATTTGTAACGCCAGCCATTCAAGGGGGTTATCAGGAGTTACGGTTAGTTGCAAAGCGGTTTATTGGTTGGAAGTATGATAGGTGAGTAAGTAGTTTAGCTAAGAAAATGTTTTCTGAGTTAGTTTTCCTTCATTTACCCCGCCCAGTTTTCCCGGTCTAAACTCCGATATTGAATGGCTTCGGCCAGATGTTCAATCTTGATCTCTTCACTGGCGGCCAAATCAGCAATGGTGCGCGACACTTTCAGAATCCGGTCGTAAGCCCGAGCCGACAGGCCGAGCCGTTCCATCGCTGTTTTCAGCAACGCCCGGCCAGGGTCGCTAATCACGCAAACAGCTTTAACCAGTTGCGAAGGCATCATGGCGTTCGAGTAGATACCTTCGTGTTCGGCAAACCGCTCAGTTTGAACAGTCCGCGCCCGGATAACCCGTTCGCGGATGCTCTCGCTGGTTTCGGAAGGTCTATTGCCCGTCATCTGGTCGAACGAAACGGGCGTTACCTCAACGTGCAGGTCAATCCGGTCAAGTAGGGGGCCACTTACTTTATTCAGATATTTTTGTACCACACCGGGGCCACAAACGCACTCCTTTTCGGGGTGGTTATAATAACCACAGGGGCAGGGATTCATGCTGGCAATGAGCATAAAATTGGCCGGAAACTCAACTGCCCATTTTGCCCGCGAGATGCTTACTTTCCGGTCTTCGAGCGGCTGGCGCATCACCTCCAGTGCCGACCGTTTGAACTCTGGCAGTTCATCTAAAAAGAGCACTCCATTGTGCGCCAGCGAGATTTCGCCGGGTTGCGGAAAGCTGCCACCACCCACTAAAGCCGCATCGCTGATAGTGTGGTGGGGCGACCGATAGGGCCGCTGGGCAATCAGGCTCCCCCGGTTGGCAATTTTACCAGCCACCGAGTGGATTTTAGTTGTCTCCAGGGCTTCGTGGAGCGTCATAGGGGGCAGTATGGTGGGCAACCGCTTGGCCAACATGGTTTTACCCGCACCGGGCGGGCCAATCATAATGGCATTATGCCCACCAGCAGCGGCAATTTCCAACGCCCGCTTGATGTTCTCCTGCCCTTGCACATGAGCAAAATCAGCATCATAGGTGCTTTGGGCCGAGTAGAATAAGTCGCGAGTATCCGTTACAAGCGGTTCAATCTGCTTTTTACCCTCCAGAAATTCAACGGCATCCATGATTGTCTCTACGCCAATGATGTCGAGGCTATTCACAATGGAGGCTTCCTGCGCATTTTCGGCGGGCAGAATAAATCCCTTGAACCCCAGTTTTCGGGCTTCAATGGCAATGGGTAGTACGCCTTTAATGGGCCGCAGCCGCCCATCGAGCGAAAGTTCACCCATAATGACGTACTCTTCCAGCGAGCGCGTGGTAGTCATCTGCTCCGACGATTGCAGTACGCACAGGCCAATGGGTAGGTCATAAGCAGAACCTTCCTTCCGAATGTCGGCGGGGGCTAAATTGACCACTACTTTCTGGCGCGGCATCCGGTAGCCCGCATATTTCAATGAAGCTTCGACCCGTTGTTCGCTTTCTTTCACGGCAGAGTCGGGTAGCCCTACCATAAAGAAATGGAGGCCCTGGCCAACAGTCACTTCAATGGTAATGATGGTTGCGTTGA
>JBBQUC010000382.1:0-4740 GCA_038212815.1 Cytophagales bacterium | reverse complement strand
AAGTGGGGCTGACGGAAGTAATTGAACATTGGTAATTTTATTGTACTTTTGTTTCGGCTGAGGGAAACCTATTGAACTTTTGTAAGTAATTGAACAACAGGTTTTTATATCGGCGGACGTTCGGGCAGTTGTGTTTCAAATTCCCCACCTGACCACAAGCCCTTTTCGTTACCCTGCTATTTTGAACTAGCGAATGAAAAGGTTAACTATGTAAGAAATACGATGAATCCTAAAGTTGATTTTTATTTTAATAAAGCCGATAAGTGGCAGGAAGAATTAGCGCTACTGAGAACGGTCATGCTCGACTGTGGGCTGGCTGAGGAGTTGAAGTGGGGTGTTCCTTGCTACACATTTCAGCAAAGTAATATTGCGCTACTCCATGTGTTCAAGGAATACTGTGCGGTGCTGTTTGTCAAAGGTGCTCTGCTACAGGATGCCAATGGTATTCTGGTTCAGCAAACAGAGAATACACAGTCGGCACGTCAGATTCGGTTTACTAGTATCCGGGAAATAGCGGAGACGGCGGCCCTGTTGAAAGCCTATGTGTATGAAGCCTGTGAAGTAGAAAAACTCGGTTTGACAGTAGCATTGAAAAAGATTACTGAATATGCATTGCCCGAAGAGTTTAGACAGAAGTTAGTCCAAAATCCAGCGTTGAAAGCCGCTTATGATGCCTTAACACACGGACGGCAACGAGCCTACCTGCTTTATTTTTCGGCACCCAAACAAGCCAGAACCAGGGAGGCAAGGGTTGAAAAATACATACCACAAATACTCACTGGTAAGGGATTGACTGATGTGTAATCGGTGGTAGATAAATCGGCTGCGCTGCTTTGCGCTGTAACCTTGGCACCTTCGAGGTTATCTATATATGCTTCGTCGAACCGTTCTCCAAACCCTCTCGCTGGCCTCCGCCTCCACTATTGTATCGCCACATACGCTGCTGGCGGCAACATCGCCCAAGAAAGATAAGCTGGGTGTGGCCCTGGTGGGGCTGGGCTACTACAGCACCGATTTGCTGGCCCCGGCCCTGCTGATGACCAAACACTGTTACCTCGCCGGTATCGTGACGGGTACGCCCGCCAAAGCCGAGAAATGGAAAAAGCAATACAACATCCCCGACAAAAACATCTATTCATACCAGACTTTCGACCAGATTGCCAACAATGAGGATATCGACGTGGTGTATGTGGTCTTGCCCCCATCCATGCACGAAGAGTCTGTGGTGCGGGCCGCCAAAGCTGGTAAGCACGTCTGGGTGGAAAAGCCGATGGCCGTAACGGCGAAAGAATGCCAGAACATGATCGACGTGTGCCGGGCCAACAAGCGCGTACTCACGGTGGGCTACCGGCTGCACCACGAACCCAACACGCAGGCCTACCGCAAGTACCTCCGCGAGGGCAACATTGGCAAAATTCAGATGGTAAGCTGCTCGGCGGGGTATTATGATGGCCGCACCGACCATTGGAAACAGAAGAAAGAAATGGGCGGCGGCGTCATGTACGACATGGGCGTGTATGTGCTTCAGGGTGCCCGCCTCGCCACCGGCGAAGAGCCCATTGCCCTCACCGCCCAGCAGTACACCACCCGCCCGGAGGTCTACAAAAAAGGCCTCGACGAAACCAGCATGGCCCAACTCGAATTCCCCAGCGGGGCGCGGGCGGCGGTGCAGAGCAGCTACGGCATGAACATGAATTTCCTGCACGTAACGGGCCAAAAAGGGACGCTGGACATGGAGCCGTATTCGCCCTACGACGGCGTGAAGGGCACCGGCAGCAATGGCTTTAAAACCGACGTGGCCTACAAAGCCCCCTTCCAGCAGATGACGCAGATGGACGACGATGCGCAGGCTATTCTGCAAAACAAGTCCGTACTCGTCCCCGGCGAAGAAGGTATGGCCGACATCCGCATTGTCGAAGCTATTTATCGGGCCGCAAAAGAGGGCCGTAGGGTGACGTTGTGAGAAACCGCCCGAAACACATCCTACTGAAATTGGCACCGGCGGAGCAATGCACGTTGTGCACGGTCGGCTACCTTTTTGAAGGTGAACTAAGCTTGACTTTAGCCTTTCGAGAAATACGCAATGCCTTTCACAGATCCTGTAAGACGATTGAGCCATCTATTTTTGAACATCAACTTGAAAACCAGATGTTCAAAAATATAATCATGCTTTGTCTGTGCTTAAACAGGCCAATTTAAGGCTTTTCTAAAAGGCTAAAGTCAAGCTAAGGGTGTGTTGGCAAAGACAGGCTAATCTTGCTTAACATCGGTTACGGAGTCATAATCCGGCCGATGGCTACCGGGCAGCGGCTCCGCGTATACTGTCGAAGATGCGGTCGATCACCCGGATGTCGTTAGTGATGACTTCGGCGGTACCTTCCAGCCCGTACCGAAACGGCAGTTTTTTGCGGACGGTGGTCGTCAGGCCATTGGGCAGGGCCACGTAGAGTTTATACGCGGTTCGAGGTGGGCCACCCGCGCTGATTGTGGTGCTGATGTCAGCCACCGTTGCCACCCGCCCCCGCAGCATCCCGAATTCTTTCTTGCCAAAACTGAGCAGCGTAATAGTCACCGCCTGCCCCACCGCTACCTTCCCCGACCCCGACGGCTCGATAAACAACTCACCTACGAACGCGCCCGCCAGCCCCGGCACGGTTAGGCCAGTTTGCGTGGCCCCGTTGCCCACAGCCTGGGGTACGATCCCGGCTACCTCCTGGCCGTTGGTCAGTACCGAATTTTCGTGCAGGAAGTTGAGGTAATTCAGCCGCCCGGCAATGGGGGCTTTGAGTACATAGGTCGTCTCCCAAATCGAAATAGCATTGAGCAGCTTCGTAAATACGTCCCGCAGTGCATTTCGGGCGGCTAGCTGCTGGTCGGTCTGTTCAAAGTCGTATTCGGCTTTCTGGCTGCGGAGGGCGCGGATGCGGTTCTGGTTCTCGGCAATGCTGGCCTGGCTCACCTCGATGGCTCTGGCCTTGTTGAGCAGTTCGTCGCGCTTGCCTTCGAGCTGCTCGGTCGAAATACTGCCCGATTGCTGGAGGGGTTTATAGCGCGTTTCATAGGTCCGGCGTAAAAATAAATATTCCTGCTGCTGTAGGGTCAATTGCTGATTGAGTCGGTCATCGATCTGGTCGAAGCCCCCGATCTGGTCGTTGACGCTTTGTTTGCGGTGTTGATTGCTACGGTCCCGCACGGCCAGGGCCTGCCATGCCTGCCAGCGCAGCAGGAGGTCGTTGTAGGGTATCTGCAACTCACCAAGTTCGAGGCCATCGGGCAACAGCACCGTCGCCGACGACGGGGGCAGCGCGGGCGAGGAGTCGGTGTCGAGCAGGGGCTGAAACGCGCTCAGTGTCCGGCGTAGGCCCACCACGTCGGCGTAGCGGGTGGTGCCCCCGATGGTGGCAAACACCTCGCCTGCCGTCAGCCGCGCCTTGTCAGTGGCGATCAGGTGGATAGCTCCGCCGGTGCGGGCAACCACCGTGGCAGGGGGCGTGTTGGTAGTGATCGTGATTGTCCCCTTGATAACGTCCGGGTATTTGACAAACCAGGCCAGCGCCAGCAGCAGCAGCACCACGCCAAACAACAGACTGATTCCCCAGCGCAGGGGCCAGGCGGGTAGTTGGGCCAACAGTTCGTCTACCTCGTCGGGATGGATTTCGGGGGTTCTTGCCAGAGACTTTGGGCGGGTTAGTTTAGACCACCCACCAATTGTTGGGCGGCTGTTTCGATGAGCTTGAGCTGATAGAGGGCAGCCAGCCGGTTGAGCTGGGCTTCGGTGTAGGCCAACTGAACGGAGCGGTACTCGAGCAGGTTGGAGAAACCGCCCTGGAGCCGGTTGCGGGCAATGACCAAACTCCGGGCCGCATTACTAACCAGAGCCACTGACAAGGCCACGATCCGAGTCTGGGTCTGGTAGGATCGGGCCAGCAGGTCAGCTTCGGCCAGATACCGGCGTTCCTGTCCTTTGCCCGCCGTTTCGAGCAGCGTCCGTTCCAGTTCGCTCTGCCGGATGGCCCGCCGGATGTCGCCTCCCCGCAGCAGCGGCATCGTCAGCGAAAGACCGGGCAGCAGCAGGTTAGTGGCCTGCCCGCTGATGCCGGGGCTGTCGGCAAACTTGGTATCGGTAAAGCTCTGGTATACCGACACATTCAGCCGCAGGGCCGGGGCAAGAGCCGTTTGTTGAAGCCGCACGGCGGTATTGGCTACAGTTACCCCCACGCGTCGGCTTTGCAGGTCGGGGTTGAGGCTCAGGAGTTTACCGGCTAAGTTGGCAAAAGCGGGCGGCTGCGGAGCCGGGGTCAGGCTGTCGGTGAGCGTCAAGGGGTCAAACCGATTCCAGCCAATGGCCACATGCAGTTGATTGTAAGCCTGCTGCACCTCGATTTCCTGCTGGAGGTAGGTCGTCGAGTCGGTCAGCCACAGATTCTCGGCCTGCAATACATCAAACAGACTGGCTTTGCCCAACCGCTCCTGAACGCCCAGATCAACCCGGCGGGCTTTGGACAACGACACGCCCTCGGCCCGCACAACCAGTCGGCCCACTTCCAGCACGGCCCGGTAATAGGCGGCGGTGATGGTCCGGCTCACCTGCTGCCCGGCCACGCGGGTGTCTAACCCAGCCTGCCGGGCCAGTGCATCGAGCCGGTTGCCAGCCCCCCCCACCCCCCCCCCCGTGTAAATCAACCAAATCACCCACAACACCCCCGTGAGCGAGTTGTGGCCGTTAAAGCCCCCCCCAAA
>JBBQUC010000381.1:0-4746 GCA_038212815.1 Cytophagales bacterium | reverse complement strand
ACTTACCTGACGCTCGACACGTACCGTATGGATGCCATTCGGAAACAGGTGAGTAAAATGATTCGCATCGAGCAGCGGCTACTAGAGGTTCGGAACGAGACCGTTGCCCGCGATTTCACCGGTACCAACTTCATTTTTGGCGGTTTTATCATGCTGGCCGTGCTACTGCTTTACCTGGCTTACCGAATGGTTAATAAAGAATTAGCCTACCGGCGAGCAGCAGAACAGGCCAACAAGCAGCAGGCCAATTTTGTGCAGAATATTATGAATAGTGCCCCCATCGGTTTATGGGTTTATAAGGCCATTCAAAATGCAGCAGGACAGTTGATTGATTTGGAGTTCTTATTGATCAACGAGATGGCAGAGAAAATTGGCCAAAAATCGGCCGGGCAGCTTATTGGGCACCGGGTCAGCGAATTTTTTCCGGAGGGAGTCGCTAAAGGCCATTTAGACCGATACAGCAGCGTTTTTCAAACTGGACAGACAAGCACTACCGAACAAGCCTATAGTGCCGACGGTATAGACGGGTGGTTCCAAACGACTATTTCCCGGAATTTAGACACCCTCATTCAAACCAGTTTAGACATCACCGAGACCAGAACCCATCAACTGGCTCAGCAACAACAAACGGCTTTATTAGAGAGCGTTGTCAACAATGTGCAGGTTGCCATTGGGCTAATGGAGGCCGTGCGGGATGAGACCGGCACCATCATTGATTTCCGCTGGAAACTGACCAACGAAGCCAATGCCCGCCTGACAGGCCGCTCTATCGACACCATGACCGGTGCCCTGATGACCCAACTCCTGCCCGGTACGGTAGAAACCGGCTATTTTGCTACATTGGTCGAGATCGTAGAAACGGGGAAGCCAATCCGCTATGAACTCCCGTATCATGCCGATGGCATGGACGTTATTGTTGACATCAATACGGTAAAATATGGCGACGGCGTGCTGTTTTCCTCGCTCGATATTACGTCGGTTATCCAGTCGAAACAGCAAGTGATGCAGGCCAATAGAGAGTTGACCCGGTCGAACGAAAGCCTGCAACAGTTTGCCTACGTAGCCAGCCATGATTTGCAGGAACCCCTGCGGAAAATTCAGCAGTTTAGCGATATATTGCTGAGAGACTATAGCGCGGCACTCCCCGAGCCGGGGCTGGATTTAATCCGGCGTTCGCAAAAGTCAGCAGCCCGGATGTCGCAACTGATTAAAGGCGTGTTGGCTTATTCGCACCTAAATAATCAGCAAAGTGCCTTCCGCCAGGTATCGGTCGAGGAGGTGATGGGTAGGGTTATGGAAACCCTCGAAAGTGCCATTGCCAGCAGCGGAGCCACTGTTAGTTGCGAATACCTGCCCACCCTAACCGCCGATTCGTGGCAACTCCATCAGCTTTTTCAGAATTTGGTTGCCAATGCCATCCGGTATCGGCAACCTGCTGTCGCGCCCCTCATTCACCTGAAAGGGCGTAAAATCCCGTTGTCCGCCATTCCCGTAGGGTTGGTATCAACTGCTAAAGCAGTTGATACCAACCCTACGGGAATGGAAGCCTGGTTTTGGGAAATTAGCGTGGCCGACAATGGCATTGGGTTCGATGAGAAATACAAAGACCGTATTTTTCAGGTGTTCCAGCGGCTGCATGGCTGGAACGACTACGATGGCAGCGGCATTGGCCTGGCCATTTGCCAGAAAGTAGTGCAAAACCACAATGGAGCAATTACCGTTCGCAGCCAGCCGGGGCAGGGGACTACCTTTCTGATTTATTTTCCGCTGCGCTGATACCCCACTGCTTTATCAACCGGTCTACCACCAGGGCAAGGCTACCCATACTCGCTGGCTTGGTCAGGAAATCGTTGGCACCCAACCGCAGGGCTTTGGCCCGGTCTTCCTCGGCGGAGGATGTGGTCAGTATGACAATAGGTATCGGCTGGTAAGTCGGCACTGCCTTTACCTGCCGGAGGGTATCGAAACCATCCATCCGGTCCATGTTCAAATCGAGCAGGACTAATTTAGGCAGTACGTGTGCGGTTTCCAGCGATGGCACTAATTCATCACCATCGGTAAGGGCTTTCAGCGTAACCAAAGGGGCTACCTGCTTAAAGACCATCTTCAGGATAAAGCGGTCATCCTCATCATCATCCACCACCCATACCTGTGAAGAAAAACTCATAAGATACTAACTAGCAAGTAAGTAGGTTACGGATAGAACGTTGAGTTTGTTTGACTAATAGTTAACAAACGTATTGCTTTTTATTCTAACAGGCAAGCAGGAGCGTCAATTATACAGAAAAAAATAGACATATAAATAACCCTAAATCCCCTGGAGGAGACTTTGCTCGTGTTTGAACAAAGTCTCCTCCAGGGGATTTAGGGTTATTTATGTCTGTGTAGTAAACCGGATCAGGCGTTGGCCAAGGCTTCGGCACCGCCCACAATTTCGAGAATCTCTTTGGTGATAGCGGCCTGACGGGTGCGGTTATACACCAGCTTCAGCTCTTTCAGCAACTCACCTGCGTTCTCAGTAGCTTTGTCCATCGCCGTCATCCGGGCACCGTGTTCCGATGCGTTCGATTCCAGAACGGCTTTGTACAACTGAATTTTCAGCGTTTTTGGGATCAGCTCCGTAATGATTTTCTCTTCCGATGGCTCGAAAATGTAATTCACGTTGCTCGTCCTGGTATCGGCCGGGGCTTCGGTCGGCACAATGGGCAGCATCTGTTCAACGCGGATAATCTGCGTGGCTACGTTTTTAAATTCGTTATAGACAATCTCTACCACATCGTAACGACCTGCCGCAAAATCGCTCATGGCCTCTTCGGCGGCTGTACGAACGCGGGCAAAACTCAGCGAACTGAAGGTATCGACATGGGCGGTGTTCACCACAAAACCACGCCGGTGCATGGCCTCAGCTCCTCTTTTGCCAATAGACAGCACCTCCACAGCACCCTGCCGGGCCTGCGCGGCATACTGCTCGCTGATGCGGGCTAAAGCCGCTTTCACTACGTTGGTGTTGAAGGCTCCGCACAAACCCCGGTCCGACGTTACCAGGATCAGCAAAATCCGATTGGTCGGCCGGACCTGACTGTACAGACTGTCCCCTGCCAGTTCGGCACCTGCCGACACGGTACCGAGCATCTCGCTCAGTTTACGGGCGTAGGGCCGCATCTGCATGATACCCTCCTGCGCCCGGCGCAACTTGGCAGCCGCCACCATTTTCATGGCCTTGGTAATCTGCTGGGTCGAACTTACCGACGTGATCCGGTTGCGTACTTCTTTTAAGGATGCCATAATGCAGTGACTAAGCGTACCGTGCCGACAGTTCGGCAACTACTTTTTTGAGGGTTGATACGGCCTCATCATCGAGTTTACCCGCCCGTAGCGTAGCCAGTACGTTGGGGTACTGAGCCGACAGCAACATACTTAACTCGGCTTCAAACGCCCGTACTTTATTAACCGGCACGCGGTCGAGGAGGCCGGTGGTTGAGGCATAGATAATAGCTACCTGCTGCTCAACAGGTACGGGAGAGTACTGCGGCTGCTTCAGGATTTCCTGATTCCGCCGACCCCGGTCGATAGTCAGTTTGGTTGACGCATCGAGGTCGGAGCCGAACTTGGCAAAGGCTTCCAGTTCGCGGAACTGGGCCTGATCGAGTTTCAGCGTACCGGCCACTTTCTTCATCGACTTGATCTGGGCATTACCCCCTACCCGCGATACCGAAATGCCCACGTTGATGGCGGGCCGGATACCGGCGTTGAACAAGTTCGACTCCAAGAAGATCTGTCCGTCGGTGATGGAGATTACGTTGGTTGGAATATAGGCCGATACGTCGCCAGCCTGGGTTTCGATGATGGGCAGGGCCGTTAGCGAGCCACCCCCTTTTACCCGGCCTGCCAGCGAAGGCGGCAGGTCGTTCATCTGACGGGCAATGTCGTCATTGGCGTTGATTTTGGCGGCCCGCTCCAGCAGGCGGCTGTGCAGGTAAAATACGTCGCCCGGATAAGCCTCGCGGCCCGGTGGTCGGCGCAGCAGCAGCGATACCTCGCGGTAGGCAACGGCTTGTTTCGATAGATCGTCATATACCACCAGGGCCGGGCGACCCGTATCGCGGAAGTACTCGCCGATGGCGGCACCCGTAAATGGCGCGAAGAACTGCATGGGCGAAGGGTCGGAGGCATTGGCGGCCACAACAACCGTATAATCCATAGCTCCGGCTTTGCGCAGGGTTTGCTCTACCTGCTTCACCGTACTGGCTTTCTGACCGCAGGCTACATAGATACAAAAGACAGGTTCGCCTTTGTCGAAGAACTCGCGCTGGTTAATGATGGTGTCGATGGCCACAGCGGTTTTACCCGTCTGCCGGTCACCAATAATCAGTTCGCGCTGACCCCGACCGATGGGAATCATTGCGTCGATGGATTTGATACCCGTTTGTAGTGGCTCCGTTACGGGCTGCCGGTAAATTACACCGGGGGCCTTGCGCTCTAAGGGCATCCTGAATACCTCGCCCTGAATGTCGCCGAGGCCATCTATGGGTTGGCCGAGGGTGTTTACTACGCGCCCCAAAATCCCATCGCCCACGTTGATGAAGGCAATGCTGTCGGTACGCTTCACGATGTCCCCTTCTTTTACTTCGGAGTAGTCGCCGAGCAATACGGCCCCAACGTTATCTTCTTCGAGGTTGAGGGCAAGTCCCTGCAAGCCATTGTCGAATAGGAGAAGTTCACCAGCCTGCACTTTCGAGAGGCCAT
>JBBQUC010000380.1:0-4751 GCA_038212815.1 Cytophagales bacterium | reverse complement strand
GAAGTTGGCAACTATTTTGCGGTGCCTGTTTATCTTTGCAGTTCCCTTAATGAGCGATTGAGTGGTTGAGCGAATGTTTGGTAGTGTTTATAGTTATGCCGCGAAGCGTTCAAAATATTCACTCATTCACTCAACCGCTCATTCACTCATTACATTATGTATATCCTAAAATTTGGCGGCACCTCGGTTGGGTCGGTCGAGAGTATCAAGGCGGTTATTGCCATTATTGAGCAGCACCGGGAGCAGGGAAATACCATTGCGGTGGTGTTCTCGGCGATGGGGGGCGTTACCAATCAACTCATCGAAATTGGGCGCATGGCTGCCGGGGCTAATCCCGATTACCTCGAACTGGTTCGGCGGATCGAAGACCGTCATTTTAACCTCATTAAAGCTCTTCTGCCTGTAAAAGAGCAGGGCAAGGTCATTGCTCAGATTCGCGGGGTTATCAACGAACTCGAAGACCTGCTGCGGGGCGTATCACTGATCCGCGAATTATCGGCCCGGACGCACGATTTGGTTACCAGTTTTGGGGAGCGGCTCTCTACCGCCGTCATTACCGCGTGCCTGCGCAGTAAGGGGATGCCGGCGCAGTTCTGCGATGCCCGTCAACTAATTAAAACCGATGCCCAGTTTGGCCATGCCGAGGTAAATTATCTCCTTACCAACCAACTGATTCAGGAGCATTTTGCCAGAGTGACCGAACCCCAAATGATTACGGGATTTATCGGCTCGACCGATAAGGGCGAAACCACCACCCTGGGCCGGGGTGGCTCTGATTATACGGCTTCTATTCTGGGGGCGGCACTGAACGCCGAACTGATCGACATCTGGACGGATGTGGACGGGATGATGACCGCCGACCCCCGCAAGGTGCCCAACGCGTTTAATATCCCGACCATTACCTACGCCGAAGCGATGGAGTTAAGCCACTTTGGCGCCAAAGTGATTTATCCGCCGAGTCTGCAACCGGCCTTTGCCCGCAACATACCGATTCGGGTGCTGAACACCTTCAACACCACCCATGAAGGAACCCTGGTGAGCCGCACCGCCGAGCGCAGACAATGGACCATTACGGGGATTTCGAGCATCGACGATATTGCCCTGGTGAACGTGCAGGGTAGCGGCATGATTGGCGTAGCGGGCGTATCCGCCAAGTTGTTTGGTGTGCTGGCCGCGCATAAAATCAGCGTCATTCTCATCTCGCAGGCTTCGTCTGAACACTCGATCTGCCTGGCTATCGATCCGCGTGGGGCCGAGAACGTTAAACATATTCTTGAAGCCGAGTTTAAGACCGAAATTGAACACGGCCATATCGACAACATCGCCATCGAGCGTGACCTCTCCATTATTGCCACCGTGGGTGAGGGAATGCGGAAATCGTCGGGGATTGCCGGGAAGCTATTTTCGGTGCTGGGCAAAAACGGGGTCAATATTGTGGCCGTGGCGCAGGGGTCGTCGGAAATTAACATCTCGGTGGTAATAAACAAAAACAACCTCTCCAAAGCCCTCAACGCGCTGCACAACATCTTTTTCCAGTCGGAGGCCCGGATGCTGAACCTGTATCTGGTGGGCACGGGGCTGATTGGCAAAACTCTGCTGGCGCAGATCAACAAGCAGTTTGCGTACCTGCGGGCCGAGAAGATGTTGAAAATCTGCGTGGTGGGCCTTTCTAACACCAAAAAGATGCTGCTCGACCCCAAGGGCATCGACCTCGACGACTGGCGCGAGCGACTCCTGACCGAGGGGGTTACCACCTCGCTGCCCGCTTTTGTGGAGAAAATCAAAGAAGCCAACCTGCCCAACAGCGTGTTTATCGACTGCACCTCCGATAAAGAGATTGTGCAGTTTTATGAGTCGCTTCTAGGTGCCAACGTGTCGGTGGTAACACCGAATAAAGTGGCCAACTCCGGCTCCTATGCCGAGTATCGGCGGTTGCAGCGCACGGCCCTGAACCGGGGGGTCAAGTTTTTGTACGAAACCAACGTAGGCGCGGGCCTGCCCATCATCAACACGGTGCAGGGGCTGATGACGGCCGGCGACCAGTTTCTGAAAATCGAGGCTATCCTGTCGGGCACACTGTCGTATATTTTTAACACATTTGGAGCGGAGGGTAACCCGGCTTCCTTTGCCGATGTGGTGCGCGAGGCCAAAGAAAAGGGCTACACCGAACCCGACCCCCGCGACGACCTGAACGGGCAGGATGTGGCCCGGAAAATCCTGATTCTGGCTCGCGAGACGGGTTTTCCGCTGGAGCCTACCGATGTAACCATCAACAACCTGCTGCCGCAGCCGTGCCTTGATGCCCCCACCGTACCCGCCTTTTTCGAGGAACTGGAACGCAACAATGCGTACTTTGAAAACCTATTGGCCGGAGCCAAAGCCAACGGGCAAAAACTCCGGTTTGTGGCCAGTTTTGAAGACAACAAAGCCATTATTGAACTCCGGTCGGTTGGCCCGGAGCATCCATTCTATCAACTCACCGGTGCCGACAATATTGTCTCGTTCACCACAGAGCGGTATAAAGACCGCCCCCTGGTAATCAAAGGCCCCGGTGCCGGTGCCGAAGTAACAGCGTCCGGCGTATTTGCCGATGTAGTGAGTATTGGGAGTTATTTGGCGTAAGTATGTATAAAACACTTTTGAGCCTGTTTTTAAATTTACTCCCTGCCCAGGTTGCTTATGCCACTTCGTATGCAGACGATACCCTCTCAACGGCTTATACTGAAGCCGTTGATCATTGGTTGTTTGGACGTACTGACAAGGCGGAACGCGCACTTCGCCAATTGGCTACTGGGGTGGAGTCGGCGGAGCGTAGTAGCTCCCGACAGTTACTTCTTGATGAGCTGTACTTTTGGCCAGGCCACTATACCAGATACCTGCACCTGGCTGATTCGATGAACAGTCGCACCGACTATTACGATGTAGCGACACTCCTGGCTACTCAGCCAACTCCGCAGTATCAGTTATTGGCCGATAGTGTACAAATACCGTTTCGGTTGCGTCATGGTGCTCATGCTGTTGTAACGGTTTTTATCAACAGACAACCCGTTCGGCTTGCGTTAGATAGTGGCGCACAGCGAACGATTATTTCTAACCGGGTGGCCAAGCGATTAAGCGTAAATAAACTGGCTGATATGCAGTTGCAAAACTACTTTGGCGAATCTGTGCCTTCTACACTGAGTACAGTGGACAGCCTGCAACTTGACGGGGTGACTATTACTAACCTCCCTGTGATATGTGCCAGTATGTCTATTCCGGGGATAGATGGCCTGCTGGGCTGGGATATTTTACGGCAGTTTGCGCTGGTTATAGACTACCCAAAAAGGCAACTTACTTTGCGTCGATCAGTACCTCATGCGGCCATACAAGCTAACCTACTGGGTGGAAGTCGGCCAATGTTGTTACTGCGTAGTGCATCGGGCAGACAACTAAATTTTTTTCTGGATACGGGTTCCAACGAAAAGCTACGGGTGTCTCCAACAGGGTTGACCAAAATTGGGCCTTATAACCTTGGGCATAAACTTTCGATTGGCGGAGCCGTTGGCCGATTAGTTCGGATAGCGTTGGAGAAACATGTTAAACAAGTTGTCCTGGGTATAAACGGGGTACAACGTCGGTTTAGGCGGGTTACCTTAGATAAGGCAGATGAGGTGATTGGACAGGTAATTAAAGGCGGACTGATTGGCGGAGCCACCTTTCGTAAAGGCCGCTTAACTCTGGATGCCCCAAATCACTCTGCTACTTACACTGAGTAATGGGTTGAGTTATGACAGCACCACTATCTGATGCCCGCGCAACTCCGGCAGCACAAACTCTACCCGCTTGCCCACCTGTTTAAACGCCAGTGCTTTACCCGACGGGGCCAACTGCACCCGCTTGGCCTGACCTGCTACCGACACGGCCACACCGTACAGCGGAATCACGTCTTCGAGCACATCGAAAGCAGTGCCGCGCCGTTCGGGAATGTAGTGGAGCAGGTGTAGCACACGCCGGTTTTGGGTAGGTTGGCTGTTCAGCGTGGCAATTAGCGTAGAGGGTGCGCCGGGCGTTTGCACCAGCGGGTCGGGCAGCAGGCGGGACAGCGCATTCAACACCAGTTGCTTGCACCAGCGCGGGGCGTTCTGGGCATACTGCGAGAACATGGGATGGGCAAAATACACCACCCGTCCGTTTTGCGTGATGGCCGGGTAACCCGGTTTGCCGCTCGACGGTGTGTGGCGGTGCGACACAAAATGCTGATATGTCCGGTTGAAATACGGCACATTGGTCATGGCTAGGGTTTGGGCCGTAGTGGGGGTTACCTCCATGGCTTTCAGATACACCACCAGCTCTGTAGCAGGCAGATTGGCCGTTATGCCTTCACCCGTCGAGACAATGAAATCGGGGCTAAACGGAGCGTCGCCCACCAGCGATAGCCCGAAGGCATCGGAACCAAACGCCTTTTTATCGGGGGTGAGGCCCGACTGATGCGTGGCCAGCACGGAGCCACCACCGGCCAGGTAACGCTCCAGCTTTAGTTTCAGCTCATCTGTCAGCAGCACCTGGTCAGGTAGCACCATGACCCGGTAGGGCGACCAGTCCGTTACGGCATCGACCACGTCGAACTGGTGTTTACCTTCCTGCAACATGCGAATGGCCCCCATCATCGGCTCTGGCACCCGCGCCTGATTGTCGGGTGGGGTGGTACTCTCGATGCTCATAATGCCAATGTCGGTCAGTGGTTTAGCCCCTTCGCAGTAGGGTTCTTTCTG
>JBBQUC010000379.1:0-4771 GCA_038212815.1 Cytophagales bacterium | reverse complement strand
CTTGGTAGTTTTATACATTTCTTTCACCCGGCCCGTAATTTTCAGGTATCCTTCGGCATCCAGCTCCCCCACATCGCCGGTGGCCAGCCAGCCGTCGTGCAGCACACTGGCGGTTAGTTCCGGTTCGCGGTAGTAGCCGCGCATATTCCACTCGGCTTTGGTTGCCAGCTCGCCCGTTTGGGGGTCTATCCTGATTTTCACCACATCGTGCACCCGGCCCACGGTGCCATCTTTAAACGCATCGGGTGGCATGAGTGATATGGCACCGAGGTTTTCGCTCATGCCATAAGCCTCGCGGATGTTGATCCCCAACCGCCGAAACCAGCGGATCAGCGCCACGGGCATGGGAGCCGCGCCGGTAATAATTACCTCCGCTTCGTTGAGACCCAGACCCTGCCGAATTTTACGCTTCACCAGCGACGATAGAATTGGAATCCGCAACAGGCGGTCTAGTTTCTGTTGCGGCATTTTGGTCAGTATTCCCTGCTGAAACTTAGTCCAGATTCGCGGCACGGCCAGGAAATGCGTCGGGCGGGCAATGGCCAGATTTTTGGCAAAGGTGTCGAGCGATTCGGCAAAATAAACCGTGCCGCCAGTGGTCAAGCTGATTGATTCAACAATGTTCCGCTCAGCAATGTGCGAGAGGGGCAGATAGGAGAAAAAACGGGTTTCGGTCAGGTGATTGCCCATCAGGTGCTTGGTAGCTTCAATAGCATTGGCCATGCCCCAATAATCGAGCATAACCCCCTTAGGGTTACCGGTGGTACCGGATGTATAAATGATGGTGAACAGATCCCGCAGGTCGGGGGTAGGACTTCCTTCCAGGGGGACGTTTTGGGCCATAATCTCGGCCCAGGGTTTATACCCCGCTATAATGGGGGTAGCACCGGGTTTGTAATCGGGGAAAGCAATGCACTGAACCCCATCGGGGATGCCTGTATTCACGGTCACTACATCATCGAGTTTACCGACAAACAGCACCTGACACTGGCTGTGCTCTAGCACCTGCCGCAGTTGGGCGGCTGTGAGCGTAGGGTAAAACGGCACGGATACATGCCCACTCATGAGAATAGCCAGGTCGGCAATGATCCAGTGGGCGCAGTTTTTAGAGACCAGCCCAATATTACTTTTGGGCGGCAGCCCCAGCGAATTCAGGTACGTAGCCATTCGGCGAACCTGCTGCCCCACCTCGCCCCAGGTAAAATCGAGCAGCGCATCGCCAACGGGCTGGCGCAGATATACTTTAGTGGGTTGTTGCCCCTCCCAGGTATAGAAATAATCGAGGAGGGTTTTCAGATGGGGAGCCGAGGGAGAGGGCGTTTTCATAATACAGTTGCTTTTTGCCTAAAAGTAGCCAATTAGAACTTTATAACGAAAAAATTAGCTATTTTCGGCAATGATTCTGCCTGCTCCCATCTTATTGGCTCCGCCCCCCTGGACCCTTACCGGCGAGGGTTTTATTTTTATCTGTCATTTTCCCGAAGCCTTTGTGCGGCAGCAGGGCTTTTTAGCTCCCTACCAGCAGCAGGGGTATAAAGGCTATATCGGCACGGTCATGCTGGTCGATTATCAAACATCGGCGGTTGGCCCCTATCAGGAGTTGCTTTTTATCCCAGGCCTGGTTAGGCTAGCCGATAGGACGGCTTTCTCCATTGCCAAAATCTACGTATCAACGTACAATAGTGTTTGGAATGGAATCGAAAACTGGGGAATACCGAAAGAATTGGCCGATTTTAGCATTACTCGCCAATCTGATGGCTCTACCATTTTTGCCGTTGGTTTACAGGGGGTCAACTTCTTTTCGGCACAGGTCCAGCCGTGGAGTTTCCGGTTTCCGATCAACACCAACTGGCTTCCCGGCTTTCAGGTACTACAGCAACAAGACTGCGGAGTTTTGCTGACCAAACCCACCGCTGTGGGTAAAGCGCGGCTGGCCTCTCTACGTAAAATAACGGTTAACAAGGCTTATTTCCCTGATATTAGTCAGGTAAAGCCATTGGCTGTGCTAGCCGTTGAGGATTTCACCATGACGTTCCCGGTGGCACTTCGCCCGACACCTTAACTTTTGGGACGTAAATAGATAAATGGGATAATCATCTCTTCGAGCGATACTCCCCCGTGCTGGAACGTATCCCGGTAGTAATTGACGTAGTAATTGTAATTGTTTGGGTAAGCAAAGAAGTAATCTTCGAGGGTGAAGACATAGGCTGTTGATACGTGCGGTTTGGGCAAAAAAATCTGCTCCGGTTTGCGAACTACAAACAGGTGATTGTCGTCAAAACCCAGATTTTTACCCTGCTTATACCGCAGGTTGGTGTTCGTCTCACGGTAGCCTACAATTTTGGCGGGCTTCTGTACCCGAATCATGCCGTGGTCGGTGGTAACAATAAGCCGTCCTCCTTTATCGGAGATTTTCTTGATTAGATCGAACAGGGGCGAATGCGAGAACCAGGAGCGGGTAATGGACCGATACGCCGACTCGTCGGGGGCGAGTTCTTTAATCATGGCCATGTCGGTACGGGCGTGGCTCAACATATCCACAAAGTTATAGACAATTACGTTCAACTGATTCTGCATCAGGTTATTGAAATTATCGACCAGCGATTTACCCTGATTGGTATTCAGGATTTTGTGGTACGACATTTTGGCATTGACCCGGCTGCGGTCCATTTGCCGTTGCAGAAACTCGGCTTCGTGATTGTTTAGTCCTTCCTCTTCATTAGTATCGTCTACCCACAAATCGGGGTGCTGCCGCTCCATTTCGCTGGGCATCATGCCCGAAAAAATAGCGTTACGGGCAAAGGCCGTGGTGGTCGGCAGAATGGAATAATACGACGACTCCTCTTCGACCGTAAAGTAATCGCTCAGAATGGGCTCAATCACTTTCCACTGATCGTAACGCAGGTTATCGATCAGGAGAAAAAATAACGGTTTGGACCCCGGCCCTGGGTGCTGGTCAATTTCCGGGAAGACTTTCTTCCGCATCAGTTGATGCGAGAGCAGCGGCTTCTCCATTTTCGGGTCATTCAACCAGTCCTCATAATTGTCCATAATGAACTTACAGAAGTTAGCGTTAGCCTCGCTTTTCTGCATGTTCAGCACTTCGGCCATGCTCTTATCCTGAGCACCATCGAGTTCAAGTTCCCAAAAAATCAGTTTTTTATAAATGTCGGCCCATTCCTCGAACCCGATGCGGTCGTTAAACTGCATAGACAAATTCCGAAAGTCCTGCTGATAACTTAGGTTAGTGCGTTCTGTAACGAGTCGCTTGTTGTCAAGGTTTTTTTTCAGCGACAGCAGCAGTTGGTTGGGGTTGATGGGTTTGATGAGGTAATCGGCAATTTTCGAGCCGATGGCCTCTTCCATAATATGCTCTTCCTCGCTTTTGGTAATCATTACCACGGGCAGGTTAGGCCGCATTTGTTTTATTTGGGCGAGGGTTTCGAGGCCCGTCATGCCCGGCATCATCTCGTCGAGCAGTACGAGATCAAATTTTTCCTGTTCTACTTTTTCGAGTGCGTCGGCTCCGCTATTAACCGGAGTAACGAGGTACCCTTTACTTTTCAAAAACAAAAGGTGGGGTTTGAGCAGATCAATTTCGTCGTCAGCCCAGAGTATCGTGTAGTTTTGCATAGAGTTGGTTCTGCGTATGAGTACTTAACGCCGAATTTGACGAAAGGTTGTTCAGACGTTCTAAGTCTTCCGGTGTGTCGATTCCATAACTGTCTAAATCGGTTTCTACCACGCGAATGCGGTAGCCGGCTTCAAGCCAACGAAGCTGTTCGAGTTTTTCGGCCTGTTCGAGAGACGACGCGGGTAACTGGGCAATGCTGGCCAGAATATCAGTGCGGTAGGCATACAGACCAATGTGCTTAAAGTAGGTGTGATGATGCAGCCAGTTTACCAGTGGCAAATCGCGCTGATACGGAATAGGCTGACGACTGAAGTAGAGGGCTTCCAGCCGTTCAGGAGTTCCGTAGCGGCTCAGCACTACTTTAGGAGTACCAGGGTTCAGTAGCGTTTCAGGGTCACCAATCCGTTTTACGAGTGTGGCCAGTTCAGTTCGTCTGTCAAGCACAGCCGCCAGCCCGTCAATTTGGCGCGGTTGAATAAATGGCTCGTCACCCTGAATATTTACGACATAGTCATACACATTGGGGTTGGTATGTTCGCTCAGCTGCGCGACTACCTCCTGGCAACGATCCGTACCGCTCTGGTGGTGTAGGCTAGTCATCAACACATCAGCACCAAAGTCGGCAACGTGGCTGCGTATCCGCTCATCGTCGGTGGCTACCACTACCCGGCTAAGGCTCCGTGCCTGCTGCACCTGCTCAACTACCCGCCGAATCATACTTTTCCCCCCAATATTGGCTAAGGCTTTGGCCGGAAAACGCGTTGAGGCATACCGGGCCGGAATAATACCAAGAATCTTCATCACTACAAATTAAGCAGGTGTTCACCATTTTTAACCAGTAAGACGTTGTTTCTCGTTATTTTTACAGCCGTTAGGGTTAATAATGGCCGATAACTCTTACCCGTACATGAAAAATAAAGTATTTTTTAGTATGCTGCTTCTGAGCAGTTCTGTAGGTGCAACAGCCGCGTCTGTCCTTCCCGATTCGGTGGGGCTTGAAAAAAAAGAGGGTAAACTATACATTCTGCACCGCGTAGATCAGGGGCAAACCCTCTTTGGCATTGCCCGACGGTATCACACCTCCGTCCAAACGCTTAAAGAAACAAACCCCGAACTGGTAGCGAATGATGCCGTACA
>JBBQUC010000378.1:0-4778 GCA_038212815.1 Cytophagales bacterium | reverse complement strand
TTTCTGCGCTGCTTACTTGTGGCAACCTGTTTTGTCTGCCCGAATGCGAGCCTTGCCCAGATTACCCCGGTCGATACTACGCTGGTACCGGTGGGCCGGTTGCCGCAGGTGCAAACTACCCTGCTGCGGCTAAAAGACGGTACAATACTGCGGGGTACGGTGGTGTCGCAAACGGGGCAGGAGATGCTGTTTCGTACCGATAACCTGGGTGATGTAACTCTACGTACCGACCAGATTGCTACCCTTGAAAATACCGAGGGGTTTTACCGCAATGGGCAGTTCTGGTTCCGTAATCCGCACCGTACCCGTTACTTTTTTGCGCCCTCCGCCCTGGGCCTGCGCAAGGGCGAGGGCTACTACCAAAACAACTATATTTTTGTCAATTCGGTAAGCTATGGCCTCTCTGACCACCTTACGATGGGGGCAGGCTGGGTGTTCAATCCGGTATTTAGTGGGGGGCAGGTATTTTTCTTTACGCCCAAAATCAATATACCGGCTTCGGCCCGTACTCATTTCAGCGTCGGTACCATTTTCGTGACCACGATTACTAAAGAATACACCTATACCGGCAGCGGAACCACCTACCAGCAACAGGAGCGGAATGTGGTCAATACGGCAGGCATCCTATACGGTAATACCACCCTCGGCGGGCCAGAGCAGAATACAACGTTTGGGGTAGGGCTGTTTTATAGCCAGGGTAGGGTATCTAATGTGCCCGCCTTCAATGTCGATTACCTGGTGCGAACCGGGCGCAAAACCGCGTTTATCACCGAAAACTGGTTTGTAACCCCACCCGGTGGGGAGGGGCTGACGGCTGTTTTGTCAGGTGGTCTGCGGGTGATGAGTGAGAACATCTCCGCCGATTTTGCCCTGCTCATACCCGCAGGGCTAGGGGTCAATCAATTTTTTGCCCTGCCTTACATTAATTTTGTGGCTCGCTTTGGCAAGAAGAAAGCGTTTCCACCCCAGGGTTGACCTGCCGTTACGTAAATTTAACCTACAGCTGTACCTGCCTTCCGGCCTAACCGCGTATCTTCGTTCAACGGTTTGTCAGAATTTTACGCGCAGGAGTATGCATCGGTTCATCACAGTATCGGTAGTTCTGTTTCTTACGGTGGGTTGTTTCTCCCGCGCAGTAGCCCAGTATCCGGGCGATAGCCTGCATCCGGTGCATACCTACGCCGTAGGTTTTCAACTTAGCACCATTGGGCCGGGCCTGTATGCCACCCGCGTCATCAGCCAGAAATCGCGGTTATCGGCCCGGTTGGGCGTTAGCTACTTTGCCTACCGAAAGCTGGTTCGGATCAAGGCCGACAAAGCCTCCGAATCGTATGTAAATGTAAACCCTGACCTAACCCTGGGCGTTGTGCAGGGGTCGCTGAAATGGCACCCCTTTAAGCGGTCATCATTTTTTGTGACAGGTGGTGCAGGCTACACCTGGCACCCCGATATGACCTTCAATATTACGACCGATGGTAAACTCACGTTTGGCGGGCTGGAAATGCAAGCTGCCGATGTAGGCGTAATAGATGTAGGGTTCCGGTGGAGTAACCTGTTGGGCTACGGGGGCTTGGGCTTTGGCCGGAACGTGCCGCGCAAACGGCTGGGGTTTGGCGTAGAGCTAGGCACCTATTACCTCGGTAAACCTCGTATCGATCTCAAATACGAGGGCTTTCTGGAGACCACTACCATCGACCAGGAAATACCCAAGATAGAGCGGAACCTGTCGGGTTACCGGTGGTTACCCTCCCTCCAACTTCACTTGACGTACGCTATCAAGTAGGTATGGGCTGCGTATTATATCCCGGAATGGCTTTTGCTACGTAATTCCAGCATTTAATCTGGTAATAGTCGGGCTGGAAAGTGGCCCACTGCACAATGTCGGCGGGGGTAATTTCGCTGGGGTTGATGGTAGGTAGCATACCAGCGTATTTGAACGCTGCGGCTATGAGTTCGGAACAGAATAGGGTACTGAGGTCTTCGGGATTATAACTCTGCCCCCAGCGGTCGAACGCATCGACGGCGGCTTTCCAGGGGGTAAGCAGGTCATATTTTTTGCCCAACTCACCCACTAGCCAGTGTTCCATATCGGCCTCGATAAAGGTTTGGCGGCAGGCATCGCTCAGCCGCAACACCCAGACATCGCCTTTGTAGAAGGGCACCCGGTCAGTCAGGCGGCTTAGCACCACACCGTTTAGGTCAGGGTATTCGGGGCTGACATTGGCTTCTATAATCTCCACCACTGTATCGTTAATCAATGCATCGTACCGACAGCGCACAACCATACCCATGTGCGAAACAAGGCCTCCGCAAGCCACCCGAATCAGGTCTGAACCAAGATAGTCACCACTAAACGCGATTACGTCGCCCGTACGGAGCAGGTGACGAATGTTCTGGTAATTGACAACACGGGGAAAATGCAGCGAAAGGGCAGCCATGAACGGAGCAGGCGGTTACGGTTTATGGCCTGCAAGATAGCTATTTTCCGAACGGTCAGGCACCCTCGAACCAGTGCCGGAAGGCCATCGCTTTTTCTTTGCTGATGCTTACCTCCAGAATGTCGGGTAATTTGAGCCGCACCAGCAGTTTGCCACTGTAGTGCGGCTGATACCCGGCAACGGCGTTTAGCTGGAGCAAAAACTGCCGGTTGGCCCGGAAAAACAGGGCAGGGTCGGTCAGCTCTTCCAACTCGTCAAGGGTATCATAATCGGTAATGAGCTTCCTGCCGTCGAGGGTGTGCAGATAAATCACCTCGTCGCGGCAGAAACAGGCAACCTGCTCTTGGGGTACCGGCACAATTTGGCGCAGGTAATGCGCTGTAAACCGATGCCGGTAGCGTTTAGTCGGGTGCTGGGTCGTCAGGTCGGCCAGTAGGCTATGGAATTGCTGGCGGAGGTCGTTGGGGGTAGCGATCCCGCGCCAGCGGTGAAACTTGGCAAAGGCAGCCCGTAGTTCGTCGGGGTCGAGGGGTTTCAGCAGGTAGTCGATGCTGTTGAGCCGGAACGCCCGCACGGCATATTCATCGTAGGCGGTGGTGAAAATAACGGGGCAGTGTAAATCAGCCTGGCGGAACATATCGAAGCTGACCCCATCGGAAAGCTGAATATCGGCCACAATCAGGTCGGGTTGGGCATGGGTTTGCAGGTAAGCCAACCCTGCCGATACACTGGGTAAAGGGCCATGCAGGGTGGCTGTTGGTTCGGTTTGGCGCACAAACTGGTGCAACGTCCGGGCCACTAAGGGTTCATCTTCGAGCAGCAGAATGGTCATGGGGTATAGTGGCTAAGTTTTAAATAACGTGTTGAACAATCGGACGGCAGGCGGGTTAAACCGGAGTTCGTTATCTATAAACCGAGCACCCGTTATGATCAAAAATGAAGATATTGTTGATTCGCTCAACGATTTAGTCAAAATTAACAACGACCGGATTCAGGGCTACGAAAAAGCCATCGCAGACAACAAGGATGCTGAATTAGACGACTTGTTCCGCCATTTCGTTATCCAGAGCGAAAACTTTCGCTCGCAGTTAGCCGACCACATTGTTCGCATCGATGGCACCGCCGTTTCTGACGTGACCTCCACCGATGTGTCGAGCAAGGTACACCGCGCCTGGATAGATATTAAAGCTGCCCTGACCGGCAAAGACCGCGACTCGGTGCTGAGTTCGGTAGAGTTTGGCGACAGTGCGGCTGTTGAGGCTTACGAGGATGCCATCAAGAACGACAAAGTACCGGCTTACATTAAAGAGGTGCTGCAACACCAGCTTGGGGAGTTGCAGGATACCCTGAACCGAATCAAGACCCTGCGCGGGGATAAGCAATAGCTGGCAACAGCGGCACCCGCACGGCAAACAGCCCGTTATGGTCATCGACTGTAACGGGCTGTTTGGTTAAAAAACTGTACAGTAACTGCAAACTGGCCAAGCCCTGCCCGTTGGTGGTGCTCACCTGCCCTTTGCGCTGAATTAAATTCGCCACCGTTAGGCTATGTGCCGTAGCCGTGATGGTCACCGTAAGCGGATGGCTACTGTCGATGATGTTATGCTTGATGGCGTTTTCGAGCAGAATCTGGAGCGTAACCGGCACAATAGTTTGCTCGGCAGCTTCATCGGCAATGGTGCAGGTCACGGTAAATGCCCCATTGAAGCGGGTTTGTAACAACAGGATATACTGGTCGATAAACGCCAGTTCGGTCTGTAGCGGCACCAACTCTTTCTCTTTATTTTGTAATACATACCGAAACACTTTGGCCAGTTGCCGCAGAAACTGCCGCGCCAGGGTAGGGTTATCATCAATCAGGCTATCGAGCGATGACAGGCTGTTGAACAGAAAATGCGGGTTTAGCTGGTTCTTGAGGTTATCGTACTGCACCTGCGATTTTTCCTTTTCGAGTCGGGCGGCCCGTAGCGCGTTTTCTTTCCAGCGGGCCAGAAAATACTCGGCAATCAGAATAACATTGGCGGTAATGACAATAAAGAACCCTACCATCAGGAGCAAAAAGTGGGCAGCCCGATTCAGGTGTTCGCCCAGATGCGGAATCAAATCCAGGAAAACCCCGACTCCACCCGTTACTATGGCCAGCGCAAAGAGTTTGCTGATAAGCAACTGAACCACAATTCTGAGCCATAGGCTGCGTTCGAGCGGCAGGTAGTGGTTTAGCCAGGCATGAACCCACTCCACAAACCGCCAGACCACAATCATCAGGCCGGTGGTGGCCGTAAAATCGTATAGATGGTATCCCCACTGCACTTCGGGCAGGGCCAACTCGCGGACGAAGGC
>JBBQUC010000377.1:0-4782 GCA_038212815.1 Cytophagales bacterium | reverse complement strand
ATTTTTTGGCCGTTGCCGCCGTAGCGCGGTTATTAAAAATGGTTATCTGCTCAAACAAGTCCGAGATCACGTATTGCAGCGAATCGGGCGTTTGCTGTTTAAACAGATCAACCAAGGCGAGTGAGGTGGGGTAGGGGGGCTGGCGATAAGCATATTGACTCACTAAGGTGTGCAGGGCAGTGTTCACGGCCTTTTCACCAATCATCTCTTTGAGATAATACATCACCGCCGAGCCTTTCCGATAGTGAATATACCCCTGACCCTCTACCTGTTGTAGCGGCACCTCTTTCTGCGACTCGCTGCCACGATCGGCCAGATACTTGTCCATTTCGTATTTCAGGAATCGCTTCATCCGGTTGTGCCCGTAGGCTTTTTCCATCACCATCAGGGCCGAATACTGCGCCTGGGTTTCGGAGAGCATGGTTGCCCCCTGCATATTAGCCCCAATTACCTGATGCGCCCACCACTGATGCCCCATTTCGTGGGCCACTACGTACTTCACCATGTCGATGTCTTCTTCGGGATCAATTTTGGCGATAAACCCAATGGCTTCTGAATAGGGCATAGTACCCGGAAACGCCTGCGCAAAGCTGGCATAACGCGGAAACTCGATGATGCGGGCCTGTTTGTGAGCATAAGGGCCAAAATTAGTCGTGTAATACGCCAGCGACTCGTTGATGGAGGCCAGCATATCGTTCACGTTGTAGGCGTGTTTGGCATCGTAATACACTTCTACATCAATGCCATTCCATTTCTGGCGGGCTACCTGGTAGCGGGCCGAAATAAAGGAATAGAAATTGAGCGATGGGTGATCGAGTTTATAGTGGTAGTAGTTTCGGGCCTGCCCGGTAGAGTCGGTACCCGTCCATTGCTTCAGCAGCGAACCAGGCGCAATGGCCAATTGGTCAGGGCTGGTGCTGATGGTTGTTTCCACGTTCACCCAATCGGAGTTGTTGCTGGTGTAGGTATTCATACAGTCAGTACAGTTGCGTTGCAGTTTGGGCATCCGGGCCTTTTCAGGCAAACCATGCTTTTTGCGCTTATTTTTATCGCCCATTTCGCCCTGTTCCTGATAGCCAATCTGTGGGGCAATGTCGAGGTTGTCTAAAAACGAACCGTTCTGATTGAGTTGCTTGGTCATCCGCACCTCATTCTCAAAACCACGCGAAATTCGTTTGGCCGTAAACCGTAGGTGGACCGAATCGCCGGGAGCCAAAGCAGGGCTGAATCGATGTAACTGATACGGCACCGCATCGTCGCGGGCCACCAATTTTGCCCGGTCAATCTGAATGCTAAATGTCAGACCTTCGGGCATAAACAGGTGTACCGAATCAATGGGTTGGCCCGATTTGTTAGCAAGCACAAAATCGCCTTTCACCACTACGTTGCGTTCTGCGGGGTAAATGGCAATGTCGTATTTTACGTCGGTAATGCGGGGTTGTGGGCGTTTTTCGTACTTCTTGTACGTCTGTTCGTAAGCCACCTGCCGTTTCTCGCCTACTTTGGTGGTGGTATACTGGTTCAGGATGTTGGTATTGTAAAAAATAAACCCACCGACCAGCAGCAGAGCAACCATCAGCCCAATACCAATAGTCCGATTAAGACCGTTCAGGGCGAGCCGGGCGTTGCGCAATCTACTCCGCCAGCCAGTGTCTTTGCCCCGCACCCAGAACAGAATAGCGACCAGACCAAGCATGGCCGTCCAGAGCAGCCAGTAGGCCCGAAACCACGCAAAGGGAGTGACAAACGGCCCAAAGCCGTTCATATCGGAGTACTCATAATCGGGCGAGGCATTGAACTGAACGAGATTGCTCTGCACATCGAGCGGAGACCAAATATTGCCATTGGCAATGAGCAGCACAATCACCACAAAAAAGGCTAAGTACTTGTTATTAACCAACGTATGCACCAGCATCGACAAGACAATGATGGGTAACAGGCGCAGTAAATCAATCAGAAAAAACTCGGTCAGATAATGCCCCAGTTCGTAATTGTGGTAGTCCATCAGCGCCTGCGTGGTTATCCCTGCTCCAATGCACAGCAACTGAATAATAGCTACTACGCCCAGCATTGCCCCCAACTTTCCCACAAACACGGCCCAGTTGCGATGCGGCATGGCATCGTAAATCTGGTCGAGGTCGGCATCCCGTTCTTTCCAGATAATGGCCCCCGAATAGAAAATGATGATGGCAAATAGAAACAGCCCGATGGTGCCGCGAATAAGGTTGATTACACCATACGTGACCGGGTATGAACTCAGTCCGTAGATTTTTCCCGCAAAGCGCAGGGTGCCTCCCATATTGAGCAGCCCCAGTAACAGAATAACTATGAAGGCGGTGCTTTTCACCGTTCCCCAGAAATCGGTGCGAAACACCCGGAGCATCTGTGTCCATTCCGTGCCAAAACCCGTGTGCAGGGCCACCTGAGGCAGGGGCTGTTGTGGGGCGAACACGGCTTTTCCAGCGGCATTGTCGGGCAGGGTATCGCGCCGTTTGCGGCCAAACCAGCCCATTGCCCGCACCGACCGCTCGGCAAATGAAAAACGCAGGTACGTGAATGCCAGCAGGAGTAGCCCCAATCCGACCCAGATAACCCGGTTCAGCAGCATGAGTGGGTTGCCCAGACCCACCGACAGTGTGTTCTTGTCGCTTACGGTCCAGTATTTGGTGATGAGCTGAAACGGCCCCAGACCCAGCGCGTCGAAATACACGGCTACCTGTTCATACTCGACATCGCTCAGGAAGTTACTGGCAACTATTTGAGCCACGAGCAGCCCAATGGCCCCAATAAACGCCACAATGGACGACCGGCTTAGAGCCGCCAGCATGAAAATAAACGCCCCCGATACAAAGGTGTTCATCATGGCAAAGGCGAGGTAGCTATTCAGGTGCGCCGACCAGACAATTGGACCGTAGCGTTCGGCATCAATAGACCCGGTTAGTTTGCCGACAAACGTGCCGAGAATAATGCCCAGCGAAATACCCATAAACGGAATTAGGGCCACCACATAAGAGCCAAAGAACCGCCCTGCTAAGTAATCGAGTTTGCGGATGGGCGAAGCAAAAACAATCTGATTAGTTTTGTAGGTGAAATCGCGGATGGCGGCACTCTGCACAAAGGCGGTGGTCATGAGCAGGGCAAATACGCACCAGATACCATAATAATTTTCAACGACATAGGGTGCATTTTTATAGATATTACCGAACGACCCGCCAATGCTAATATCATCGGAAGTCGCTGCCCAGGCAAACATGAGGGTGTTAATCAGCAGAAATACCCACACCATCGGCTGCCGCAGCCAATAGCGTATCTCGAAAAGGAAGAAATGAAGGAACATAGTTTATTGCTCATTAATCGTTGAGAAGAACACATCTTCCAGATCGGGTTGGGCGGGTTCAAAACCATTGCCGGGGTCGGTTGTACTCATCACATGAATCAGCGGCTTGCCTGCCACCAATTTGTTGGAGATGATGCTGTATTGCTGCTGGTAGGTTGGCAAGTCAGCCTTGCTAATGGACTTGGCCCAGATTCTTCCGGCCAATCCCTGCACCGAAGCCTGCGGAGAGCCGCTGTAGAGTACCCGCCCCTGGTGAATGATGGCCATATTGCTGCATAGCTCCATCACATCCTGAACAATGTGGGTCGAGAGAATCACAATCACGTTCTCGCCAATTTCCGACAGCAGGTTATAAAACCGGTTCCGCTCGCCGGGGTCGAGACCCGCTGTGGGTTCGTCCACAATAATTAATTGAGGGTTGCCAATGAGAGCCTGAGCAATGCCAAACCGCTGTTTCATCCCACCCGAATAGCTGCTCACCGCCTTTTTGCGAACATCGTACAGATTGACCCGGTGGAGCAGAGCCTCGACTAACCCTTTCCGTTCGCTCCCGTTGGTTACGCCTTTTAGAATGGAAAAATGATCGAGTAGTTCAGTGGCTGACACGTTGGGATAGACCCCAAACTCCTGCGGCAAATAACCCAACGTGCGCCGAACGGCCTCTTTCTGGTTGAGTACATCGAGGGTGCCGAGCATAGCCGTGCCACTATCGGCCTCCTGAAGGGTGGCCAGCGTACGCATCAGGGTTGACTTACCTGCACCGTTCTGACCAAGCAGGCCATACATGCCCGTAGGAATGGTCAGCGACACATTGTTGAGGGCATGAACGGGCGCACCCCCGCGCCCGCTAAGGTAGGTTTTGGAGAGGTTCTGGATTTGGAGTTCCATCGAAAATGAAGCAGACGTAAAGGAGAAGTTAGCTAAACATACGGGTACAGGCCGGTAAGATTATACTAACTTTGGTTAAATGGCAGGATATGAGGGAGGAACGGGAAAAAATAGCGGGTCTAAGTAGAACGGCTGTTCCTGCGGGCTTTAGATGGAAATAGTTACTGAACCTGCCCGTTGACCAATCCCTTTATGAAGCCCTACAGCCGCTATTCTGCTGAAGAACTGGCCCTCGACGACTTGTTCGTGCGTTGGGTGCAGCACCCTGGCGATGAGGAGGTAGCGGCTTTCTGGGTCAAACAACAACAACTCCCCGATTTCAGGCCAGCCGTATTTGCCACCGCCCGCAGACTGGTGATGCAGGCATCACAACCTTCCTGGCACCGGCTTAGTACCGACGAGAGTGCGTCGCTCTGGGGGCGCATCCGGGAATCCCTCGGTGATCAACAGGATGTGAGAACCCTGCAACCCGAAATGCAGTCGTTTGTGCAGTGGTGGTATTTCGCCCGGACGGTAGCCGCTTCTATCGGTATTATTCTGCTCATTGGCTGGGCTTT
>JBBQUC010000376.1:0-4793 GCA_038212815.1 Cytophagales bacterium | reverse complement strand
GTCGAACTCATCTTCAAAGAAATACAGCCCCTGGAGCACATCGGCCTGCTTAATGAAACACGAGCGCAAAATTCGATCCCACGACCAGTTCTGGTTCAGGGGCCGCTGCCCTTTCGGAATGTCTGACACGGGCATGATGTCTTTATCCAGAAAATCGCTCTGCTGCAAAAATACCTGCCGCTCAGCATCGACTGGGTAGTGCATATTGGCGATGATATGGCGGGCTTTTTCAATCTCCTTATCTTCGCGGAAATGCAGCCGGTCGGCCAGGTCAGCGTAGGTATCGGCACTTAACGCTTTCACCTTTTCCACAGCGGCAATGGTGTAGCGCAGGGTCCAGGCGGCAATGTAATTGGTATACCAGTTGTTGTTTACGTTGTTCTCATACTCGTTTGGCCCGGTTACGCCCAGCATCACATACTGCTGCTTGGCCGCCGACCAGTTGACCCGCTGACTCCAGAACCGGCTGATGGCAATAAGCACTTCCAGCCCATACTCGGCCAGGTACTGCTCGTCGCCGGTATGCCGCACGTAGTCGTATATGGCGTAGGCGATGGCTCCGTTCCGGTGAATCTCCTCGAAGGTAATCTCCCACTCGTTATGGCACTCTTCGCCGTTCATGGTTACCATGGGGTACAGGGCCGCCCCCGCCCGAAACCCTAGTTTCTGCGCGTTTTCGATGGCTTTGCCTAACTGTTTATGGCGATAAATAAGCAGGTTACGCGCCACTTTGGAGTCAGCGGTGGCGAGGTAAAATGGCAGGCAGTAGGCTTCGGTATCCCAGTAGGTGCTACCACCGTATTTTTCGCCTGTAAACCCTTTAGGGCCAATGTTCAGCCGTTCGTCCTGGCCAGTATAGGTCTGGTTTAGCTGAAAAATGTTGAACCGGATTCCCTGCTGTGCGGCTGGGTCGCCCTCGATAATAATATCGTTCGTTTTCCACTTATCGGCCCAGGCCTGTTGCTGCTCCAGCAGCATTTTATCGAACCCTTTGCGCGAAACCCGTTGGATAGCTTCACGGGCTGCCCGCATTAGGTCGTCGGAGGTACGGTTTAGTGATGAGATGTTGACCGCATATTTGTAGATAACCGTTTCCTGCCCTTCTCCGCAATCGAGGGTAATGCGGTTGGCCACGTATTTCTCGTACTTAATAGGCTGCGACTGGTAGTCGATCTTCTGCCGATCCTGTTCAATCTCGATACACATGCCCGTAGCCACGTGGAAGCCCGTTTTACGAGTGCGGAGTTCGATATAAGCCTCGCCATAGCCGGTTTCTTTCCGCACCTCATCCCAGAAGGTTTCGTCGTAGTTGGCGTCGCGGTTCCGAATGGCCCCGTCCAGATAGGGCGTGATGGTGATTTTGGCATCGAAGTTCAGGGGCGTAATGGCGTAGCGAATAGCCCCGGCATCGTCATCGACAATGGAGCAGAACCGTTTGGTACTCACCCGCAGTTCTTTACCGCTTTTCAGCACGGCCACAAACTGACGCTCCAGATACCCCTCCAGCATGTTCAACTCCCGCCGAAAATCGCGTACCTCGCAGGTATTCAGGTCCAGGGTTTCGTAGTCGATATCGATGTCGATTCCGATCCAGTTGGCAGCATTCAACACTTTAGCAAAGTACTCTGGGTAGCCGTTTTTCCACCAGCCCACGCGGGTTTTATCGGGATAATATACCCCGGCTACGTAGTTACCCTGTAGGGTTTTGCCGGTAAATTTCTCTTCAAAATTACCCCGATGCCCCAGTCGGCCATTGCCCAGACTCATCAGGCTTTCAGTAATTTCGTTATAGTCGCGGTGGAATCCCTCTTCTACAATAGACCAGGGGTTGGGGGTAATATACTGTTTCATCCAAAAAGTTAGAGGTTGTAAATCTGTTTACAGGTGTCGAGTACGTAGGTTAGTGCGCCAAAGAGTTCGTCAAGATTGTTAATATCGAAACGGTCGCGGTATTGGTGCAACGTATTTGCTTCTAACCAACCAATTTCCCAGGTCTCGCCATTCGACACGATTCCAAACACGGGGCGGGTATCCTGATTGAGCTGTTGTATGGTGTACATTTCTAAGCTGCATTGCGCCCACCCCATCGTAAAATCATCCCGTTTAGCCTCAACAACAGTTACATAAGGCACATCAAAAACGATAACTCCCAACTCCGACCTACGAGCAACGATATAATCAGGAATACCGGCCAGGTCAGCATTCAGTTCGATAGGCTGATGACTCCATATAGAGAAAACCTGAGAAAATGGTTTCCAGACTTCCCGCAAGACGGGATAAATCAGGTTCTCACAAATGGCAGCTTCTGAAACACTATACGGAATGGACGTAAGCGTAAACTCAATATCACTATGCAACTGAGGAGGAGCAGCGGCCATACGCTCAGACTTCGGAAACGATAGCGTTTCATACGTGAGTCGGTATTGTTTTAATACTTCACCCAGCGTTTTATACGTTCGGAATGCCATAGTCGCGTTAGTTTCTACAAAGATACCCCTTCTTTCACTCGCATTGCCTGGTTGATGTGCCGTTCGGTATGGGCCACCAGCATCAGCAGGGCATCGCCCAGGCGAATTTTCAGCCAGTTGCCAAACAGGGTGGCTAGTTTATCCTGATTCCAGTCTAAATAGGTGGTTTTGTCCAGCATTGACACTAACAATTGCTGCAATTCAACAAACTGGTTTAGCACGGTGCGGGGGTTGAGACCGGGGCGGGGCTTGATGGACGAGGGGGCTTTCAGTTTGAGTTTTACTGTTGGGTCAACAGCCCACCGCAGCAATTTGCCCACCCAATCCGATACGAGGATCTGGTCGGTGGACGATGGCTGTATTACCCCAGGCTGGTCTATTTTATGCTGAATGTTGCGGATATAGTACCGCTCGGCCAGGTTCAGGTGCTGCAAACACTCAGCAATACTCCATTTGTCGGGGGCAGGTTTCCAGGCTAGCTGGGTATCGGTCAGGGGGCTAAACTCCCGCTCGACCGTGTTGAGCAGGGTCTCTAGTCGGCTGTGTAGCTGGCGGGCCGTATCGAGTTTTTTCATGTTGGGGATAGGTTTAGTACGCAGCGATTCTAATTAATCCTTAAACCCCGTTGCACGGTTCAAACTGGCCAGGAGTTCGGTAACCGTGACGCTGGCAAACCCCGAAATCACCACATCTGCTTCGGTCAGTACATCGGGGGTACCAATGCCTATGGTTCGCATACCCGCGCGTTTGGCGGCTTCGATTCCTGCCACGGCATCCTCAAATACCACACAGGCTGCGGGAGCAACGTGCAGCTCGGCGGCACCTTTCAGAAACACCTCCGGGTCGGGCTTGCTATGGGTAATTTTGTTGCCATCGATCACCGCATCGAAGGCATGAGTCATGCCAATCCGCTCCAGAATAAGGGGGGCGTTTTTGCTAACCGAGCCAAGGGCGGTTTTCAGGTCGGCGGCTTTGATCTGCGCAAAAAAGGCGGCTACCCCTGGTAAAATGGCACCGGAGGTCATTTGCTGCACCAACTCCAGATACCAGGCGTTTTTCTGGGCGGCCAGTTCCTGTTTGCGGTCGGCGGTGAGTACTACCTGTCCCTGCTCCAGAATCAGGTCGAGGGAGTCCATCCGGCTAATCCCTTTTAGGGTTTCATTAAACTCGTGCGATATATCGAAGCCCAGCGAGTTGGCCAGCCGTCGCCACGCCTGGTAATGATAAACGGCGGTCTCGACAATCACCCCGTCGAGGTCGAACAGAAAAGCAGCAGGAATCACGTGTTATTTTTTCAGGTAGTATGGCCGCAAAAATAGCACGTTTCGCCCTGAATCAGGGGTTATACTTTTTCAAAAAATCCTTTTTAGAGTTGTGGTATGACGAAACAGCCCCCAGTTTATGTAGGCTGTAGATATACACCCAGGGCAAATCGAGCTGATAGGATAGAAAACCGGCCTGCGCACTAGCCGGATACAGGTGGTGGTTATTGTGCCACTCTCCGGCAAAAAGCCCGGGACGCAATTGGTTAACGGACAAATTACTGCGATCAAAATCAACGCCTTCTACGTGCTTGGCTTCGCCCTTACCATGCCCGGTATAATTGAAGGCCCGCACCAGCACAAACCAGAACATGGCGGCACTAAACAGCGCACAGGCCAGGCCCACCCCACCTATCAGGGTAAACGCGCCAAACCAGAACGACCAGTTTAACAGCCAAAGACTTATGGTATAAAACGGCGTAGCAGCCGATCCCCATTTCTGGTAGCCACTATAACTATTTACCTGTACACCCGTATGCTTCATAAAATGTACCACCCGGTTATAGTCGCCCTCGCTCAGGTCTTTGGCAAGAGCCTGATGATTTACATCAGATAGCATGCAGTATAAAAAACCAGCCTGGGCATTGTAAGGGTCACCGGGTTGATCACTTTTCGCATGATGCACATGGTGCGAGATCACGTAAGTCTCCTCAGGAATAGTTTTGATTACCAGGTTCTGCGTGATGATGCGCCAGAGGGGATGGCTAAATTTATACGAGCGGTGAGTACAGTAGCGGTGATACCAGATGGTGCCGTGCGTACCCATAATAATCATGGTGTAGAAGAGAAACGCCAGCAACAGCTTCCAGGAAAAATAATAGACGATAAACCCGAAGAAAAACGGAGTCATGCAGATCACCATGAGCCAGCTGACAAAAGAAATCCAGTTTCGCCGGGTCTTAAAAATATTAACGCTAGAGAATGCCTCGGCCCAAAGTTGTTTTGTAGTGGGGACTACCAGTTCGCCATTTGGCTGTTTCCAGCCATAAGAGGGTTCTTCTAA
>JBBQUC010000375.1:0-4796 GCA_038212815.1 Cytophagales bacterium | reverse complement strand
GTGTCGCCATAGATAGGACTGAACACCTGACTGACGGCATCGGCAAACTGCTCAGCCGTGAGCCGCCGACGAACCATGCCCCGAAACACAAAATTCGGCGACGTAATCAATTCCACTTCCTTGAGGCCAACGGTGGGCAGTTGATACGTTTTAGACGTCAGCATAGTAAACATCAGTTTCTTGATGTCGTAGCCGTTCGTGACAAAATCGGTAGCCAGCCAGTCGAGCAAATCCTGGCTCCAGGGGGTGTTGTCCATCACATCGACGGGTTCGATAATACCCCGGCCCATCACCTGCGCCCATATCCGGTTCACCACCGTGCGGTAAAGCCGACCGTTTTTTGGCTGTACCATAAAATTGGCCAGTTCACGGAGTCGTTTGGTGGTAGGAGCTTTGCCGTTGATACTGCCTAGCTGCTCGAAAATAAATTTACGCCCGGCCAGCTTACCCGTCGGCTTGTCGCAACGGTTGATTTCTAACGAGGTATCGGCAAACACGTTGGCGAAGGCATAGGCATCGGCCAGTTTCCAGTCGCTGATAAAACTATCGTGGCACGAGGCACACTTAAGGTTCAGCCCCAGTAGCACCTGCGATACGTTTTGGGCTGCCTGCATCTCCGTCCGCTGGCTTGAATTGATGGTGCCACGCCACTGAATGCCTTTAATAAACCCCGCCGATGCCTTTGTGGGGCTAACCAGTTCCCGCACAAACTGGTTGTACGGTTTGTTGGTTTTCAGCGAATTATAGAGCCAGGTTGTTATGTCGAAGCGGCCCCCGGTAATGTAACCCGTGCCGGTATAGTCATTGCGCAGGGCATCATTCCAGAACGTCAGCCAGTGCTGGGCATAGTCGGTGTTGCGGTTAAGTAACGCCTTGACCAGTATTGCCCGCTTGTTAGGGCGCTGGTCAGTTGAAAACGTTTTGAGTTGGTCAGGGGTAGGTAGCAGGCCCACCACGTCTAAATACACCCGGCGCAGGTACAGCCGGTCGTCCACTACCCCTGGCCAGGCAATGTGGTGTTTCTGAAAATAGACGTTCACAAAGCGGTCGATAGGATTTGTCAGCCCAGCAGCCGAGTCGGGCAGGGTGGGTAGGCGGGGTGCCAGAGCCGCCACCCGGTATAGGCTTTTTTCGGCCCCATTAGGCCAGGGGGCACCCTGTTTTATCCAAAAGTTGAGCAAGGCAATGTCGCGTTCAGCCAGATGTTTGCCTTTGGTAGGCATGGCCTCATCGTGACCAGCGGGGAGTTTAATCCGGCGAATCAGGTCACTTTTTTCAGGATGCCCAGCCACTACCACTACACCGTCTTCCCCGCCTTTCATCACCCATTCTTTCTGGTCTAACCGCAGCCCTCCCTTAGTTTTGGTAGGGCCGTGGCAACTGTAGCAGTGATGCGCCAGAATAGCACGAACCCCCAGGGTTAGTTCCACAACCTGTTTTTCATCAAGGGGTTGACTGGTAGTGACGGGGAAGTTCTCCGTGACTGACTTAGCTGGTTGGGTATGGCTCGGTAGTACACTGGTCAGGTAATCGTCGCCGTGGGTGACCATTGCGCCATAGTGCCCGGCCAGGCTAACGCTAAGGCCAGTCAGCATCAGCAAACTGCGGTAAAGCAGAATGCGCCTGGCTCGAAGAGCCATTCCCGTTAGCAGGGCCAACGTCATGGTGGCCAACCCAGCCCATTGGTGGGTACTCAGGGTGTTCCCACTATAATCGTCCTGATTCACCAAAAGCAGACCCAGCCCAGCGGCAATAACTGAACTGATGGCTCCAATCCAGACTAGGGTGCGGATGCCCGCCTGCATAGCGGCTGATTGACGAAACCAGGCAATAGCTTCGAGTAGGGCGGCCACCAAGAGCAGGCCAACGGGGAAATGGACGATTAGGGGGTGTAAGCGGCCCAAAAATTGCCAGAGCCAGAACGATTCGGTTAGCACAGCCATACGCGCACTTGTTTACACAGAAAGGAAAGTGAGCAGCCCGGATACTGTAATAGACTGAAAAGCAGGAGGCTAAAACAACAAAAAGGCACCCACGCTTTTATACGTAGATGCCTATCAGTCACGGGGATACAAGGAGCGGGAAATGGGGTTCGAACCCACGGCCTGCAGCTTGGGAAGCTGCCGCTCTACCAACTGAGCTACTCCCGCCAGGAGTTGACACAACAAAGGTGCGTCATTCTGCGGATAAAGTCAAGTATATAGGCCAGCATTTGCGGTTTTAACGGTCAACAACTAACGCCAAACACCGTACATGGCCGCTCCTGCCCACAAACCGTTCATTCCGGCTACCGAATCGCCCGCTGAGTTTACCATCAAAGCCCTCGTTACGGGAGCCGTTTTTGGGGTGCTGTTCGGGGCCGCTACCGTGTATTTATCCCTCAAAGCCGGGCTATCGGTATCGGCTTCTATACCCATTGCGGTGCTGGCCATTTCGCTGGGCAGGCGGTTTCTAAACACCACCATCCTCGAAAATAATATTATCCAAACCACGGGTTCGGCGGGAGAGAGCATCGCGTCGGGGGTGGTGTTCACCCTGCCGGGGTTTCTGTTTCTGACGGAAGGCGTGGGGGCCGACTTCTTTAACTATTGGACCATTCTGACGCTGGCCATTCTGGGTGGTTTGCTGGGTACGCTCATGATGGTGCCGCTGCGCCGGGCACTCATTGTCGATGAGCACGGCACGCTGCCCTACCCCGAAGGAACCGCCTGTGCATCGGTGCTCATTGCCGGTGAGCGCGGGGGCGACTTTGCCAAAACAGCGTATCAGGGGCTAGGCATAGCCCTGATGTATGCCATCGGGCAAAAAGTATTTCACCTCATTGCTGAAGTACCCGTTTGGGCAACCCGCCAAACCAACCGCTACTTTCCGTCGGCGGTGGTTAGTGGCGAAATCACGCCGGAGTATCTGGGAGTAGGGTATATCATCGGCTTTCGCATATCAGCCGTGCTGGTCGGTGGGGGAATTCTGGCCTGGCTGGGATTGATTCCGCTCCTGGCCTCGCTGGTGCCGGGCGATGTGATTGCTACCCAACTGATGAAACTGGGTTACCTGGATAACCTGCAAACAGCAGGTGGTCCGGGCGGCTGGAACCCTGCCACCCATCAGTTTACTGATACAGCGGCTGCCGTGTATCGGGCCTATATCCGGCAAATTGGTGCGGGAGCTGTTACAGCGGGGGGCTTTATGACCCTGCTCAAAACGATTCCCACCATCGTCTCGTCGTTTAAGGGCGCAATGGCTTCTACCAAGGCGGTACCCGGTGGGGGCGTGGCTGAAGGGGGGCTACGCACCGAGCAGGATTTATCCATTCGGATCGTTATTTTTGGGAGCCTGGCTTTAGTGGTACTCATGCTGCTGCTCCCTCAGATTCCCGGCGATTCATGGCTGACTAAGCTATTAATTGGTATCCTGGTGGTGGTATTTGGGTTTTTCTTTGTGACGGTAGCCAGCCGGATTGTGGGCCTGATTGGGTCTAGTTCATCGCCGGTGTCGGGCATGACTATTGCCACCATTATGGGTACATCCCTGGTGTTTATTGCCTTTGGGTTAACGGGCCGGGCGTATGAACCCGCCGTGCTGGTGGTAGGTGGTATGATCTGTATTGCAGCCGCTACTGCTGGGGCCACCTCGCAGGATTTAAAAACGGGGTATCTGGTGGGGGCTACTCCGCGTTATCAGCAAATGGCCCTGTTTATCGGAGTCATCGTCTCGTCGCTGGTGATTGGGGCGACGGTAAAAATTCTCGATACCCCCACCCCCGATTTGGTGGCGCAGGGCATTACCCACGCCATCGGCTCCGATAAGTTTCCGGCTCCGCAGGGTACGCTCATGGCTACGCTCATCAAAGGGCTACTATCCTTTAATCTCGACTGGCAGTTTGTGCTGGTGGGGGCGTTTCTGGCCTTTGTGTTCGAGTTAGTAGGCGTAAGTGCGCTGGCGTTTGCGGTGGGGCTGTACCTCCCGCTGTCCACCACCCTGCCCATTTTTGCCGGTGGGCTGGTAAAAGCCTTTATAGAGTGGAATGCTAAACGCCGAAACGTAATCGACGAAGACCCCGACCTCGGTAAAGGGAACCTGTTTGCTACGGGGCTGGTAGCGGGTGGAGCACTGGCGGGGGTAGTGGTGGCATTACTATCGGTCAACGAATCGGTCTATGCAGGCTTGGCCACGCTTACCCTTGAACCAGCCCTGTCAGGTGCTTTAGGTGCAGGCGGTTACGAGCTACTCGGTGCCCTGATTTTTGCGGGTCTGGCGATGATGTTAGCACGCGTTGCCAGTAAAAATTAATCCTCACCTACTCCATTCTCTATCATGCTGCCTTCCCTCTCTGCTTTTTTCTACCGCATTGCCTCCTGGAAAACCCTGCTGCTGGCACTAGCCCTGTATGTGATTTTTCCTGCCTATGTACTGAGCAATTTAGAGAGCCGTATGAATGCCCTGGCGGGGCAGGCAATTGGCCCAATTGATTTGCTGATCGGGTATAAACCAGCCCAGATTTTGGAGATGGTAGCTGCCTATGGCCCCGAAGGACGGGCTATTTACGCCCAGGGTGAACTGACTGCCGATATACTCTATCCCCTTGTTTATACAGCTCTATTCTGTATCATTCTGTCGCTGCTATTCCGCAACCGGACTTACGCGCCGTTCCGTTGGGTAAATGTTGTGCCGGTTGGTATCCTGGTGGCCGACCTGCTCGAAAATGCGGGCATTGTGTATCTACTCAAAACGTTTCCGGCGCAAGTGGCAGGCGTGGCAATGCTTTGCTCAGTAATGACCAATCTTAAATGGGCCAT
>JBBQUC010000374.1:0-4807 GCA_038212815.1 Cytophagales bacterium | reverse complement strand
CCAGTCGTGCAGTTCGGGCAGCGACTCGTCTTCGTTGTAGAGCGGTATAAGGAGGGTGAGTTGCATTGCGCTTTGCTTAACAATGAAAAATAGATGATGTACTACGGGCTGCAACATCATCTATTTCTAAGTTATAACGTCCCCAAATCTCGGAAGATTTCAGAAGATCAGGTAGTAAGGCTGCAAGAGCGCACGAAAATCAACCGAGTAGGTCTGGCCATCGGTTTCGCGGATGGCGAGTTCCGTGATTTGAGGCGTTGACACCTCACCAAAACGAAACTCGGTGAGGTGCCGAAAAACGGGGTTCTGGGGCCGGTGGCGCAGAAAAAATTGCTGTACGGGCCGCAAACCAGCTTTTTGGACCATTACCACCAAATGAGCCGATTCGGGGGGGGGCAGCAGTACCCACCACGAGCCAGTCTGTTTCAGCACCCGATCAACGGCGTCGACCAGGTCAGGAAATGGCAATTCGGCGGTGTGCAGCGCTCGATTTATGGCGGCATTAGGTGAGCGCAGCGAGTTGGTATAAAACGGCGGGTTGGTCAGGATATGGTCGTAGAATTGGGGCGGGATGGTCTCAACAAACGCCTGAATACGGGCCTGACACACGGTTATCTGTTTCGCAAACGGGCTGGCCATCACATTCTTGCGGGCCTGCTGCGCCGCTTCGGCATCCAGTTCCACGGCATCAATGCGGGCATCAGGATTCCGTTGAGCGGCCATCAATGCCAGCAAACCTGTACCGGTGCCAATGTCGAGAATCTGGCTACCTGTTTCAATGCCACTCCAGGCACCCAACACGCAGGCATCGGTGCAGACCTTCATGGCGGTCCGGTCTTGCTGAATAGTGAATTGCTTGAAGCGAAACATTTTCAGTAGCAGTAGGCAGAAGAAGCTAACGCGAAAGCAGTGGGTATGCGGCTTCCCCTTCTGCCTACTGCCACTGTCAACTGCCTACTTCTTTCTCTTCCGTTTATTGCGCCAATAACCAATATCGGCGGTCAGGTTTTCGAGGTAGAACGATGGGCCAATAGACAAGTACAAGCCGCTGTAGTTAATGTTGCTTTCGGGAATGTCGCGCTTCAGCGTGAATCGGTAGCCTGCCAAAATGTTGAAGCCGATCCAATGCAGGGGTCGAAACCACTTCAGGGCCGGAAACTGGTACGACACCGACAACCCCGCCCCCGCCGGAATAAACACGCCGCTGGCCTCTTCTCCTTCCTTGCTCTGGTCGCTCACGCGGTTATAACGCGAATGACCATACCCAATTTCGAGCGGCAGGCTGACTTCAATGGCTTTTTTGCGGTACAGGAATTTTTCAAAATAGAGCGTGGCGATGCGCAGATGCCGCGTCACGGCTTCGGAGGTAGAGGGCAACAGTCCGGGGCGGTTAAGGGTTTGATTGACAAAATAAAACCCTGCGCCCGCCTTAAACGAAGCCCTCATGCCGCCCTCCTCCTGTTCTTCCGGGTGCCTTACTGGAAACAAAAACCCCGCCCGAAGGCCATAGACGCTCACTGGTACGCGTTGCCCATTGTCGTTGCGGGTGTCGCCAAAGAAGAAAAACCGCTGGTCGGTAGAGGCCGTAAAAGTGAGCGCATGGGGCTTACCTACGCGGTTGCTCGCCGAGTCAGACGAGATACCTGTCGGGGCTGACAGATGGGTTGGTTTATCAAGTTCGACTTTGGCCTGGGCCCTAATCGTTGATACACAGCTACTTCCCAAAAGTATAAGTAGAGCAAGACACCATAATCGATTCATAGTTTTCGTATACGTTGGAAGCTATATAACCGGCAAGTGACGTAATGGTTAACGCAGCCCAGCCTGCTCAAGGCTGCACACAGCGAAAGCCGGTGTGCGACAAGCCGGTGTCGGGGCTTGCTCTCATCCGGGCCGACAACCGGTAGCTGCTGCAATACGAGTCATTGCAAAGAAACGACCCACCCCGCTGCACCCGTTTGGGCACCGTCGGGTCCTGCGGGTCATGGGGTTGGGCAGGTCCATCTGGATTAGTACTATCCCCCGTCTGCGTCTGGTAATAGTCCGCTCCGTACCAGTCGGCGCACCACTCCCACACGTTGCCAGCCATGTCGTAGAGCTCGTAGCCATTGGGGGCGAAAGATTTAACCGGCGCGGCACCGTAAAAGCCATCCCATTGGGTATTCTGGTCTGGAAAATGCCCCTGCCAGCTATTGGCCTTGGGTTTACCCACCTCTACTGGTTCATTACCCCACGGATAGAGGGCGTTATTTTGGCCCCCGCGCCCCGCCCACTCCCACTCGGCTTCGGTAGGCAGTCGCTTGCCCGCCCAAGTGGCATAAGCCCGCGCATCGTCCCAGGAGACCTGCACCACGGGGTAGTTCTCCTTGTCCACAATAGAACTGCCCGGCCCGTCGGGATGCCGCCAATTGGCCCCGGCTACCCACTGCCACCACTGACTGTAGTCGTTCAGAGAGACGACCTGCGAGGGTGCTTTGAATACTAACGAACTGGCTACCAGTAGTTTATCATCGGGGCGGGCCGTACCTGGCGGTAGTTGTTTGCGGAGTTCTTCCCAGTCGGGTTTGCGTTCGGCGGTAGTGATGTACCCTGTGGCTTTCACAAACCGGGCAAACTGCGCGTTGGTTACTTCGGTGGCGTCCATCCAGAAACCAGCCACCTGCACAGTATGCTTCGGGTACTCATCAGGTCGCCCCTGCCCTTCGTCAGCCCCCATCTCATACTGCCCCGCCGGTATCCATACCATACCAGGATAATCGTCTGATGTACGTTGCCCGCTCATGTCCTCTGGCCGGCTACGCTGGCAGGCCTGAAAGCAGACCAGACAGGTACCTAAATACATCGTGTTGATTAGGCCGAAAATCAGTAGACGCCCTGGCGTGAGCATAGTATTTGTTGCGCGTTAAACAGGGTTGAATTATAACGTGCTGGCCAGCATTTTCCTGGCTTCGTCGTCGTGGTAGGCATCAATTTCCCGGCTGAGACGGCTCTTTAATTCAACCGTTATTTTTTCGTAGCCTTTTTGCCCGTACAGATTACGCATATTATGCGGATCTTGCTTAAGATCATACAACTCCCAGAAATTTTTGGGGCCATAAAATCGTGCCAGTGTGTATTGATCCGTTCGGATGCCGAAGTGCGGGTATACGTGGTGGGGCTGCGGAAATTCGTAGTAATGATAATAGGCCGCCTTGCGCCAGTTAGTTTTCTCACCTTTTAGCAGCGGCAGAAACGATTTACCCTGAATATAGCCTGGAATGGCCGTTCCGGTCAGGTCAAGCAGCGTGGGTGCCCAGTCGATATTGGAAATTAACTGATTGATGTGGGTGTGCGGTTTTATAACGCCGGGATACCGAATGACAAACGGTGTTTTCAGTGATTCTTCGTAAATAAAGCGTTTATCGAACCAGCCATGTTCACCTAAATAAAACCCCTGATCAGACGCATACACCACGATGGTATTTTTGGCCAGTCCCGTTTTATCCAGATAAGTCAATAGCTCGCCAATGTTACGATCCAGCGAATTGGCCACCGATAAATAATCGCGCAGATACCGCTGGTATTTCCATTCGACAAGGGCTTTTCCGCTCAGTTTTTTCGCATCAAATTCGCGGCTAATGCGGTTATAGTAGGCAGAGAATATTTTTTTCTGCTCTGGGTTAAGTCGCAAATAAGTCCCCTGCCGAACGTACCCATCCAACACTTTTTCCTGCGCCGGGGTGAGGTTATCGGTGCCGAAAAGTACCTTTCGCAGCTCAGTTTTCTGCTGGGCAATGGTGGCCTCGTCACCGTCAAAGTTGACGTGTATTTTCAGGTCTTCTTTCAGGCGCATGGTCTTGTCAATCGTCATGTCCTGATCCTGCGCCGCCACCCGGCCTTTGTAATCATCATAAAACGTAGCGGGCAACGGAAACGTGACCTTATCATAGGCTCCCAGATCGCGGAGGTCCGGCAGCCACTCGCGGTGCGTTGCCTTGTGCCCCACCACCAGAAAAAACGGCTTTGACGCATCGCGCTGACCCAGCCAGTCGAGCGATAGTTTGGTGATCACGTTTGTAACATAACCCGGATACTGCACGGTGTCTTTCTGCAAGTTCACGAAGAGCGAGTTGTAATAATGCCCATGCCCTGGCAACACATTCATGTAGTCGAACCCTTTAGGCAGAGCGCCCAGGTGCAGCTTGCCAATCCAGGCCGTCTGATACCCGTTTTTTTGCAGTTCTTCGGGAAATACTGCCTGCCTGACGTCGAATACTTTCTCGTTGAGTTTGTAGCCATTCACATGGCTGAACTGCCCGGTCAGCAGAGTAGCCCGGCTGGGTCCGCAAATGGAATTAGTCACGATGTTGGTATGCAGCATCGCGCCCTCGTTGGCAATCCGGTCGATGTTGGGCGTTTTGGCCAGCTTGCTCCCATAAGCACTGATGGCCTGATGGGTGTGATCGTCTGAGAAAATAAAGATGATGTTGGGTGGTACGGCATTCCGGCCGGTGGGTGGAGGCGTTACCGGTTGCTTAGGTACGTACCCAATCGTATCCAGGAGGAGCACACTCAGCACCGTCAGGATTTTGATGTAATGAATCATACTACTTACTGATCTCGGTTTAGCTTACAAACTGGTTTCCCGCGCGTGAATCGTGCTTTGCCGGAGGCGCAGAAACGTACCGTCCCGTTTCGAAAAATCGGCCCTGATTTCAGCGGCCAGCGAAAGGGCAATTTCTTCGGGCGACACCGCGCCAATGTCAAGGCCCACGGGGGCATGACATTGGCGTCGGCAATGGGTTGACCCTCATCGGCAAGTTCAGCC
>JBBQUC010000373.1:0-4807 GCA_038212815.1 Cytophagales bacterium | reverse complement strand
CGGCGTACGGAAGAACGCAACAAGCAACTCCTGCAACGTGGAGGCATTAGTCAGCAGGAGTATGATATTATTGTCACGAACCTTAAAGGGGCACTGGCCGATATAGATATTACACAGGCGGCTATTCGCCGAACCGAAATTAGAGCACCTTTTTCAGGGGTTATCGGGATTCGGAATGTGAGTCCTGGCGCAGTGGTGACCCCTCAGACCCTCATTGCCCGCCTACAGCAAGTCAGTTCGTTGAAACTCGATTTCAGCGTGCCTGAACGGTATAGCTCCGCCGTGCGCGTTGGCGACAAGGTGACCTTTACCGTCGATGGTAGCGAAGGTCATTTTAATGGCCGGGTATATGCCCTTGAACCAGACGTAGATGTGTCCACGCGCAGTTTACGGGTACGGGCACGGGTAACCAATCCAGGCAACAAATTGAGGCCCGGTGCCTTTGCTAAAGTAAACCTGACCTATAGCCAAACCCAGGCTTTGAGCGTACCGACTCAGGCCGTATTACCCCAAACACGCGGCAAACAGGTGGTGGTAGTGCGTGGCGGGAAAGCCGTGTTTACCGACGTAACCACTGGCCTGCGCGATCAAAGCAGTATTCAGATTTTAAGTGGTATTCAGGTCGGCGATACGGTAGCGACTACCGGTCTGCTATTCATCAAGCCCGACGGGGCCGTAAAAATTGGAAAAGTAATTAAACAGTGAAGACCCGTTTACTGAAAAACTGTTATGAGCCTTTCTGGTCTTAGTTTAAACCGCCCTGTGCTAGCTATGGTGATGTCTATCGTCATCGTGCTGTTCGGCATTATTGGCTATACCTTTCTGGGAGTACGCGAGTACCCGGCCATCGACCCACCCGTAATTACAGTACGCACCAGCTATACGGGGGCTAACCCCGAAATCATCGAGTCGCAGATTACCGAGCCGATTGAGAAATCGCTAAACAGCATCGAGGGGATCCGCACCATCTCGTCTAACTCGGCCTTGGGGGTGAGCAGCATTACGGTAGAGTTTAACCTGACCGCCAACCTGGAACAGGCCGCTAATGATGTGCGCGATAAAGTGTCGCAGGCGCAGCGGCAACTCCCGCAGGACATTGACGCGCCCCCCGTGGTGACCAAGGCCGATGCCAACTCCGACCCCATTATTTTTATGCCCGTGCAAAGCACCACCCGCAACCCTATGCAACTCTCCGACTATGCCGAAAACGTGCTACAGGAGCGATTGCAGACCATTCCGGGGGTGAGTCAGGTGAATATCTTCGGGTTGAAACGCTATGCCAAGCGGCTCTGGATCGACCCTGCCCGGTTGGCCGCTTACCGGCTCACAGTGCAGGATATTCAGGCCGCTCTCACGGCGCAGAATGTGGAACTGCCGGGTGGGAAAATTTACGGCAACAATACTGAAATGACCGTAAAAGCGACCGCCCGGCTCCGCACCGAAGACGATTTTAACAACCTCATTATCCGCGAAACCAACGAACAGATTCTACGGCTAAAAGATGTCGGATATGCCACCCTCGGCCCGGAGAATGAAGAAACCTCATCCAAACAAAACGGGGTGCAGGGAGTCATTCTGGTCCTGATTCCGCAGCCGGGAGCCAACTACGTTGACATTGCCAATGAGTTTAACAAACGTTTCGAGCAAATTAAGCGCGAACTACCCCCCGACTTGATTGTGAGTGTGGGTATCGACCGGAGTATTTTTATCCGCCGGGCCATTGTAGAAGTGGGCGAGACATTGCTCATCTCGTTTGTGTTGGTGGTACTGGTCATTTACCTTTTCTTCCGCGATTGGCTTATTGCTTTCCGACCCTTGATTGATATACCCGTTTCGCTGATTGGTGCCTTTTTTATTATGTATGTTGCTGATTTCAGTATCAATGTGTTAACACTGTTAGGTATTGTGTTAGCTACAGGCTTAGTGGTGGACGATGGGATAGTGGTGACGGAAAATATTTTCAAGAAAATTGAGGGCGGCATGGATATAAAACGAGCCGCGCGTGAAGGCTCCGAAGAGATATTCTTTGCCGTTGTGGCCACGTCCATTACCCTCGCGGTGGTATTTCTGCCCATTATCTTTTTGCAGGGATTTGTGGGGAGGCTCTTCCGTGAGTTTGGCGTAGTGGTAGCCGGTGCGGTACTCATATCAGCGTTCGTGTCGCTGACCCTTACCCCCGTGCTAAGTGTAAAGCTGGTGAGCAAAGACCACGGGAAGGGCAGTTGGTTCTATCGCAAAACAGAGCCGTTCTACCGCTGGCTCGACCAGAGTTACCGGGAATCGTTGGGTGGGTTTCTGGCTAAACGGGGTTGGGCCTGGGTGCTGGTGGTGGCTTGCCTGGCCCTAATTGTAGGAGTAGGCAGCACGCTGAAATCAGAGCTGGCCCCGCTGGAAGACCGGGGGCGGATCCGAATGCCCATTACAGCGGCAGAAGGAACCAGTTACGAAGCCATGAGCCGCATCACTGACCGGCTTACACAGTTTATTCTCGATTCCATCCCTGAGACCAAACTGACCTTTAGCGTGGTGGCTCCAGGCAACTCCGGGGCCGGGGCCGTCAACTCCGGCTTCGCCTTTATCAACCTCAAAGATGTAGAAGAACGCAAACGGTCGCAGCAGCAGATCGTGGACTATATCAACAAAAATATCCGCAAGTTCAACGATGCCAAAATCTTTCCGGTGCAGGAGCAGACCATCTCCACAGGTGGCCGGGCGGGGTCATCGCTGCCGGTTGCGTTTGTTATCCAGAACCTGAACTTCGAGAAACTCCGCGATAAACTTCCCAGATTTCTGGACGAGGCCCAGAAAGACCCCACCTTTCAGAACGTAGATGTTGACCTTAAATTTAACAAACCTGAACTAAGCATTCTGGTCGACCGTGAGAAAGCCACTGACCTCGGCGTATCCATTCTGGACGTTTCGAACACGCTGCAATTAGCCCTGAGCAACCGGCGGCTGGCGTATTTCCTAATGAATGGCAAGCAGTATCAGGTGATTGGACAGGTGGACCGCGAAGACCGCGATGAACCCACCGATCTGAAAACATTTTACGTTCGCAACAGCCGGGGCGAGCTGATTCCGCTCGATAACCTGGTGCGGTTTACGGAGGTGAGCAGTCCCCCGCAGGTCTATCACTACAACCGGTTCAAATCAGCTACTGTATCAGCGGGACTGGCTCCGGGCAAGACCGTAGGCGATGGGGTGAAAGCCATGCAGGCCATTGCCGCCCGCGTGTTGGACGATACTTTCCAGACTTCGTTGACCGGCTCCTCCCGCGATTTTGCCGAGAGTTCGTCCAATACACTCTTTGCCTTTGGGCTGGCTCTGGTGCTGATTTACCTCATTTTAGCGGCACAGTTTGATTCATTCATTGACCCATTCATTATCATGTTTACCGTACCGCTGGCACTGGCGGGGGCAATATTCTCGTTGTGGCTGTTTAACCAGACGCTGAATATCTTTTCGCAGATTGGGATTATCATGCTGGTGGGATTAGTGACCAAAAATGGGATTCTGATTGTAGAGTTTGCCAACGAGCAGGTAGCCCTGGGGAAGAACAAACTCGATGCCGTGCTGGAAGCTGCGGCCCTGCGGCTACGTCCCATTCTGATGACCACCCTAGTGGCCGCTTTTGGTGCCCTTCCGCTGGCCTTAGCCCTGGGATCAGCCTCAAAAAGCCGAATGCCGCTCGGCATTGTCATTGTGGGTGGGCTGCTATTCTCCCTGGCCTTGACCCTGTTTATTGTACCGGCCATTTATACCTACCTCTCGCGCCGAAAACCCGGCACGGGCCATACCGACGAAACCGGCCCCAAACGCCCATTGCCCCAGCCTGAAGGCCGCGATCCGCGTGATGAACAGCCCGTTGGCGATTTTATTAAGTTTATTCGTTAGGTGAATACCAGAACTGCTGAACAAACAGTGCTTTATTTTCGATGGAGGGAAGTGAAGAATAAGCCGAAAATAAAGCTTCGGTGTAAGACTTACCGGTGTCCATTAGCTGTTTTATTTGACTAATTATCGGTATAGTCATTAAGTCCTTATCCTGGAAAATATGTTCTTGAAATCCAGTTCGGTCAGAGTTGAGTTTGCCTAATACGGTGCCAAGAAACGACTCCTTGTTAGTTGAGGACTGTAACATTGATTTCAGCATCGGGAGAGCCTCATCAACCGGCCACCTTTCAATGATAAGTGCTGCCAGCCTTCCATAATTGGCATAAAAGTTAGGTTCCTGAATCATCCACGCCACAAACGCCCGACTGTCCTTCTGCTTACCTTCCGATAAACTAACAGACATCAAATAATATACAATTGTCGACTGGGTTGATGGTTCACTTTGTTGAATAACCCGCTTTGCTAAATCCATTAACAGGGCATAGGCTTCTGTACCGTATTCGACTTTATATAGCTGTTTTTCAAGCACAAAAGACTTTGTCCAGGGGCGCAGAGGTGAATGCACCATGTAAAAAGAGAGTGCTTTTGCTATCTCAAGATGCTGGTTTGCGGTTCCGGTAAACTCCCCAAGTGCTGATAGGCAGGTCTCTGCCGCATTACCCACCCCCTTCGTGCGAATAATGCGATCAAAAACCGGAAATAAATTGTCGAAATCCGTTTTGAAATACTCAACAAGCACATAAGCTCCGTGGCTATGTCCCTCTTCCAGCAGGTTTATGTATGCCTGAATCATAGCCTCGCGGAAGGCCGGAAAACGCAGCAACCCATAAGCACAGTTAGACTGAATGGCTGGGTCTCGTTCACGTTGAAGTAGATCCAATAGTACCGGCGACAGTCGATCAAGGTAATCTGC
>JBBQUC010000372.1:0-4819 GCA_038212815.1 Cytophagales bacterium | reverse complement strand
TCAGCTATTCTGACCTTCCGCGATGAGTATCCTGATCTGGTAAGTGATAGCCTGGTTGCCGATGCCCAACGCCTGGCGCAGCATACGCTAACATTTGAGGAGTTTATTGCCCGCGAACTTGATGCCAAACGCATCCGGTCCGATCAGTTTACTACCGACACCCGGCTCATAAAGCTACATGGTCACTGCCAGCAAAAGGCAGTATCGTCGCTGGTGCCGGGCAAAAAAGTTCTATCGCTGCCTAAAAACTATACGGTGCAGTTAATTCCGTCGGGCTGTTGCGGCATGGCTGGGTCATTTGGGTACGAAGCTGAGCATTATGAGGTGTCGATGAAAATTGGCGAGTTGGTGCTGTTTCCGGCGGTGCGCCAGCAACCCAATGACGTAATTATTGCCGCCCCCGGTACCAGTTGCCGCCACCAGATTCACGATGGTACGGGCCGCACCGCCAAACACCCTGCCGAGATTTTGTTTGACGCATTAGTATAGCAGCCGTTGTTCTGCTTTGCATAGATACAGACTTACTAAAACAGCTACCGCTATGGTGCTCCGGCCCTTCCTTTTCTCCCTTCTGTGCGCACTAACCAGCTTGCACACCTCTCTGGCGCAGCCTAAGCCTACCCACAAAGACTGGCAGCCGTTGTTTAATGGAAAAGACCTGACCGGCTGGGATATAAAAATTGCCGGGCAACCACTCAACGACAATTACAAAAATACGTTCCGGGTCGAAAATGGAATTCTCCGGATTGCGTACGATCAGTACACCACGTTCGACGAAAAATATGGCCACCTGTACTACAATCAGCCCTTTTCGTACTATATCGTCCGGTTTACCTATCGGTTTGTTGGCAATCAAACGCCGGGCGGAGCTACCTGGAACGTGCGGAATAGTGGGGTAATGGTGCATTCGCAATCAGCAAAAAGCTTGTCTATTGGGCAGAATTTTCCTGTTTCGCTCGAAGTTCAGTTACTAGGTGGGCTAGGCAAAGGGCCACGAGCTACCGGAAACATTTGTACCCCTGGTACTCAGGTTTCATTCAACAATAAAGTAAGCGCGGCCCACTGCGTTGACTCGCATTCAAAGACATATGATGGCGATCAATGGGTAACGGCAGAGGCTATTGTGCTGGGCGATTCTATTGTACACCACATTGTGGAGGGCGATACTGTACTAACATACGACCATCCGCAGATTGGTGGCGGGTTTGTGGGAGTTACCCATACCTGGAAAGACGCGCATATCGACAATGCCGATTATTGGATTAGCCGCGCCAATACTCCCCTGGGTGAAGGCTACATTGCCCTACAGGCTGAAAGCCACCCCATTGATTTCAAACGTGTGGAAGTACTAAACCTGAAAGGCTGCACCGATCCAAAAGCCTTGAACTACAAGCGTTATTATGTCAAATCTGATAACACACAGTGCCGTTATAAAAAGAAATGAGTCGTCTGTGGCTCCTATTAGTCAGTTTCTGGGGTGCGGGTTAGGCTAACGGGTAAACTAACCACGGCAACCACGCGTTTATTAATGACGATTTTCAGCAATTATGACAAACCCACTGATCAGCACTGGTCTTTTTGTCCTGAGCCTACTTAGCTTCGGCACAACCACAGTTGCCCAATATACCCCTCCTACCGACGCGGCTCAGAGTAAGTACGACCCCAAAGTGTTGTTTCATCCATTGGTCAACATGCAGCCGGGCAACGATTATCGCGCTGGCAGTGGTAGCCCTGGCCCAGCTTACTGGCAAAACCGCGCCGACTACAAAATTGCGGTTCAACTCGATGACCAAAAAAATACGCTGGCGGGTACGGTAGAGATTACCTACACTAACAACTCACCCGAAGCACTCCCTTTTTTGTGGCTACAATTGGATCAGAACGCCTTCAGCGATTCGTCGCGCCAAACCAAAACTACCCCCATTGTTGGCGGTAGGTTTGGCAATATCGATTTTAACGGGGGGGTACAGATAACCAGTGTGCAAATAGAGCAAGCTAGTGGAGTGGCTGTGGGTATGCCTTACACGATTACCGATACCCGGATGCAAATTCGGCTGGCAGAGCCAATGTCCCCTAAAGGGGGAACGGTAAAAATCCGGGTGGCATATTCGTTTAAAATACCGGAATACGGCTCCGACCGCATGGGGCAGTTGACAACCAAGAATGGTATCATCTATGAAATGGCTCAGTGGTATCCGCGCATGTGTGTTTTCGACGATATTGAAGGCTGGAACGTGCTGCCCTACCTGGGAGCGGGTGAGTTTTACCTCGATTATGGCGATTATGACTATGCCATCACGGTTCCGGCCAGCCATATTGTGGTTGGTTCTGGCGAGTTGCTGAACCCCACCGAGGTGTTGACTACTGAACAGCAAAAGCGGCTGGCACAGGCCCGGCAGAGCGATAAAACGGTATTGCTGCGTACTAAAGAGGAAGTAACCAACCCAGCCTCCCGCCCCAAACAAGCGGGTACGCTAACCTGGCGTTTCCGTTGCCAGAATGCCCGCGATGTAGCCTGGGCCACCTCGGCTGCTTTTGTCTGGGATGCCGCCCGCATGAACCTGCCTGGCGGTAAAACGGCCCTGGCTATGTCGGCCTATCCGGCAGAAAGTGCAACCCCCGATGGCTGGAACCGCTCTACCGAATATGTAAAAGGTTGCATTGAGTTCTATTCCAAATACCTGCATGTGTTTACCTACCCAGTGGCTACTAATGTAGCAGGTATTGTGGCGGGTATGGAATATCCGGGAATCGTGTTCTGCGGCCACCGTGACAAACGCGACGGGCTGTGGGGAGTGACCGACCATGAATTTGGCCACAACTGGTTTCCGATGATTGTGGGGAACAACGAGCGTAAATATGCCTGGATGGATGAGGGGTTCAATACATTCATCAATATGCTCTCGACAGCTACTTTTAATAACGGCGAGTATAACAACGACCGCACCACCATGCACGACTGGGCACCCGTGCTGTTCAGACCCACCGAGCCGATTATGACCATCCCGGATGTGGAGCAGCCTGCTGCCCTCGGCATTTTGGCTTATAGGAAACCGGGGTTTGGTCTGTTACTCCTGCGCGATGTGATTCTCGGCCCTGAGCGGTTCGATTATGCCTTTCATACCTACGTGCAGCGGTGGGCTTTTAAGCACCCCACCCCCTACGATTTCTTTCGCACGATAGAAGATGCTGCCGGCGAAGACTTGGGCTGGTTCTGGAAAGGCTGGTTTTATGAAACCTATCGACTCGACCAGGGTGTGCAGGGGGTGAAGTACGTTAATCAGCAACCCGAAAAAGGCGCGTTGATTACCATCGAGAACCTGGAGCAGATGGCCATGCCTGTTACCATAGAAATGCAGGAGACAAGTGGCAAAAAAACCCGCGTGAACCTGCCGGTGGAGGTATGGCAACGGGGTGGCACCTGGACGTTTAAAGCCAACACGACCTCTCAACTACGGCAAGTGGTGATCGACCCCGACCAGAAGCTACCCGATATTAATCCGCGCAACAACATCTGGAAAGGCGAAGCGCAATAGCCTGGTTTACTTTTCCAGCACCATTGCTCCAAATGAATAACCACCTCCGAATACAGTAACCACAATAATAGTACCCGGTTGAAAGGTTTTCCACCGTTCGGAGAGGGCAATGGCGCAACCTGCACAGCCCGTATTGCCCAGGTACTGAATGTTGGAGATCAATTTCTCTTCGGGCAGGCCGAGGGTTTGCATCACGTTGCGGCTAATGCGTAGGTTCGCCTGATGAGGCAACACATAATCGACATCGGCAAGGGTTAGGCCACTCCGCTCCAGCGACTGCAAGCTAGCCTTGGGCATGTAGGTACAAGCATTAATGAATACATCCCGGCCATGCGGCATAATAACCCCCTTTTCCAACGGTTTCAGCACAACCGCCGTAGTGGCTTTCCCGCTGGTAGCAGCTCCTCCCGTCAATACTCCCCGGATTGAAAAATCAGTAACGGATTGACGCTCTTTAGTAATGAGCAGTGCGGCTGCTCCATCGCCCCACAAATGGCCGGATACTGTATCGTCTTCGTTATAATAAGCTGTGTTGTGTTCAGAAACAATAACCAGTGCCCGATTAGCTTTATTCAGCGCAAAATACCCCTCGACAACCTCAATGGCGTTGAGCAGCGATGAACAGGCCGAGGAGATCGTGACAACCGGAATATCAGGCACATTAATATAATGCTGAACCGCATGGGCTAAGGTAACAATAGTATCGTATGGGGTGTAGGTTCCGCCAACAATCAAGTCAACGCCCGACAGATCGGTCTGAGTTTGCAACTGAGCAATGGCAGCAAAAGCCATCGTATGCGTGTTCTCATCGGGAGCTGCTTTACGCCGTTCCTGAATACCTGTGCGTTCCACAATCCATTCATTCGACAGACCGTTTAGGCGGGTAAAGTGCTCATTATTAACTATTTTTTCGGGCAGGTAATGGCTGGCCGCATGTATATACATCGAACGTATTATTCAGAGAGAAAACAGTACAACAACTAAATCAGTGGAAAGTTAAATAGAACCGGGAAAACGTAGTACAATTCATTAGAACAATACCAATATGTCTTAGCTTCGTTCTACTTTACTATAAAAATCAGTGAGTTTACGGCCCTCGCTCTCCCAATTATATAACTGTTCAACGGCAGTACGCCCACGTTTACCCATTTGCTCAGCGGCCTCCCTATTCTCGATTAACCACTGCAAATGGGTAGCAAGCAGTATAGCATCGTCTGGCTGAATACAGAATCCACACTGATGCTGCTCAACGACAGCCTGATAAAGCGGAAAGTTGGCAGTAA
>JBBQUC010000371.1:0-4819 GCA_038212815.1 Cytophagales bacterium | reverse complement strand
ATGCACGAGGTGACCATTTGCTACGGCATGACCGAAACCTCGCCTGTCAGTTTCCAAAGTGCTACGAACGATCCCCTCGACCGACGGGTAAGTACTGTGGGGCGCGTACACCCGCATTTGGCCGTAAAAATTGTGAACGATGCGGGCGAAACCGTGCCTTGCGGCACGGTAGGCGAACTCTGCACCAAGGGCTACGCGGTGATGGCGGGCTACTGGGGCGATGCCGACAAGACCCGCGAGGTGCTTATCGACGGATGGATGCACACGGGTGATTTGGCCACCATCGACACCGAAGGATACGGCAACATTACGGGCCGGTCGAAGGATTTGGTGATTCGTGGGGGCGAAAACATCTCCCCCCGCGAGGTAGAAGAGTTTTTGTATAGCCACCCCAAAATCCGCGATGTGCAGTGCGTGGGTGTACCCGATGCCCGCTACGGAGAGCACCTCTGCGCCTGCATTATTCTGCACGATGGGGTAACGGCCACTGCCGACGAGTTTAGAAACTATTGCCAGGGGCAGATTGCGCACTTCAAAATTCCGCACTACGTTCGCTTTGTGGCCGAGTTTCCGATGACTGTTACGGGCAAAATCCAGAAGTATATCCTCCGGCAGGATGCCGCCCGGGCATTGGGATTGGTGGCTGAGCAAACCGCCTAAATTGGCGGCTTAGCGAGGGCCTCTATGTCCGCCACTTCCCTGAGCCGGGTACGACTCGGCCTGACCCTGACCCCGTTGCCCACCGTATTGAGGCTGCGCCTGGGGTTGCTGTGGTTGGGCCTGCGACTGGTTTTGCTCCTGGACAGGTGGGCGGTATTGCCCCCGTCCGCCGGGCATCTCCGAAGGGCGGGTCATCTCCGTACCCGATCCCTGACTCTGCCAGCGGTCGCGCCGACTGGGTTGTTCGGGTTGGGGCGTTGGTTGCCCGGGCGACTGATAGGGCGCCGACGGCTGGGGCTGCGCCTGTTGAGTGGGTGGCTCATACCGACGGGGGTTCTGCTGCTGGTAATCGCCCCGGCTGGGGTTGCTGCTGTTATAGTCTTGATTCCGGCCATACTGTCCACCTCGACTATCGGGAACATTGCCATACTGCCCAGGAGGTGTGTAGCCCCCACCGTTGCCAGAATAATTTCGGTTGCCCTCCCGGTTGCGGTCATACTCAGGTCGGCCATTATAGTCAGGGCGGTTACGGCCATTGGCACTCAGGTCGGGGCGGTAAAACCGGGCTGACCCATCCCGAATATCATCGCGACCGGGACGGTCGAGGTTATCGAGCCGATAAACCGGCACGGGCCGACGGGTAGCATATTCAATATCCCGACGCGGGGGACCATAGTTGTAGGCCCGGTTGTCGTGCCGATAAATATTGTTGATGATGGTGGTTTGCTGATACACGTTAACGATGTTGCGCCGGGGCAGGCAGTAGCTGAACAGTTGGGGTTGCATGACATAGACCTGTGGCACAAATACCCAGTAGTTGAGCGGAATAGTACTGTTGATGTTCACACCAGGGCCAAACTGACCTGGCCCCAGCGGTGCCCAGCCATAATACCCCCCACCTGACCGCCAGCTAACCCAGGCGGGTGCCCACTCGGTGCCAGGCACCCACGCCCAACCCCGGTAGTTATCGAAATACCAGCGTCCGTAGTGAAAGGGTGCCCAGCCCCACGGATAATCGGAGGCCCAGGTGTTGCCAAACTCTGTCATAACCCAGTGACCATTGCTGGCGTAGGGCTGAAAATCACGCCCGGCATTGGGTATCCAGACCGTGCCATAGTCGGGCGTTTGCACCCACTGACCATAAGGGGCCAACTCGGTATAAAACCCGGCATTGGGCTGGCCATACGACTGCCCATACCCCGGTTGGCCGTACCCAGACTGCCCATTATAGGGCTGGTTATACCCCGGCTGGCCGTACCCCGGTTGGTTATATCCGGGCTGGCTCTGACTATAGTAGGGTTGGTCGTACCCGGTTTGGGCAGCAACCGGTGCCAGACTGCCCAGACTCAGCACTAAACTGGTCATCAATCCGGCTATTCGTCCTCGTTCCCGTGTGTTCATGGTTTTGGTTGGTTGGGAATGTCTCTCTGCATAGAGACTACCCCTTAGAGTTTAGCCTGCTACAAAGGTTTAGCCCTGGCCGGGATTAAATTTAGAGAGAAAAAGAGTTACGTAACCCCCTTTTTCAGAGCAACGCTGAACCCTTTTTTTACGTATAGCGGCATAAAGTCAATCCACTACATCAATTTAACCCCATCTAACGCGTAGATTGAAAATGCCTTGACCTTTATTTCAGCATGGTTGCCCTATGTAAACGACTCGCACGCTGGCTTTTGGTACTGGGGCTACCCACTGCCGCTTTCGCCACCCATCAGGTAGGTGGGCAGCTAGAGATGCAGGCCGTTGGCGACCGGCCCGGCCATTTTCGCGTTATCGTCACCAATTATCTGGAAGACAATGTACGGGCGGCCACCGCAACGGGCGGTAGTCTGGGTATTTTTCGGAAGCGCGACAATGGGCTAATGACTAGTTTCAGCGTCCGCGAAACGAGCCGTAAACCCGTCATCTTTGCCAATGAGGTGTGCGCCCTAGCCCGCAACCTCAAATTCATCGTGGTGACCTTCGAGGCCGACGTTCAACTAACCCCCGGCACCTACTCTGATCCGGCGGGCTATTACCTCTCCTATCAGACCCGCAACCGCAATGCGGGGATCAACAACATCAGCAATCCGCTAAACACCGGGTTTACGTTTTACCTCGAATTTCCACCGCTACAGCTAAACGGTAGCCTGCTAACCAATTCCTCGCCCCATTTTGGGGGTATCAACGGCGAGTACATCTGCCTCGGCGAATCGTTTACCTTCCCCTTTGGCGGCACCGACCCCGACGGCGACCAACTGCGCTACTCGATGGTGACCCCATTAAACCAAAAAGGCACCAACAACAACTCGGTGTCGCCCGCCCCCTACCCCGATGTAACCTGGTTATCAGGATTTGGGGCGACTAACGCGGTGCCGGGTAGCCCCACGCTGCAAGTGGATGCCCAAACGGGACTTCTATCACTTACAGCCTCGCAGGTGGGTTTGTTTGTGTTTGCGGTAAAAGTCGAGGAGTTCAGAAATGGGGTGAAGATTGGCGAAGTTCGGCGCGATTTCCAGTTTCTGGTCATCGACTGCCCCCCTACTGTACCCGGCGCACCCGATGTGCAAATTCTGAATCGGCCCCTTAGCGGGCATGAGGCTACCATTTGTCAGGGTGATTCGGCAGTGATTCAGGCCACAACCGACCCCAACTGGAACTACCAGTGGCAACAGAACGACGTGAATTTACCCGGTGCCACTAACGCATCATTAACCGTGCGTACATCGGGAGTTTATACAGTGTTCGTTTCGCCCAAAACGGTCTGTAGCAAAGCGGGTGGTTCGCAACAGATAACTATCACCACTCTCGCCAATGGCAGCGACCTGTTGAAACGCGGTCACCTCTGCACCAACTATGGAACAGTATCGCTGACGGCGGTGAGTGGCGATCACATCACGCATCAGTGGATTCGGGATGGAAAACTCCTCCCCGGACAAACCGCCGACTCGCTAGCCGTTACGCAGCCGGGCCGCTATTGGGCCGTTATGAAACACAGCACGTTAGGCTGTACCTTCCGCTCCGATACGGTGGTGCTGACCCGGTCGCCCCTGGTAACGGCGCGTATTCAGGCCACAACTAACCGGCTTTGCCCGCTCGATTCGCTATTGCTCAGCGGTAGTGGCGGGCTGAGTTACCGCTGGCAGCAGGATGAGCAGGTGGTGCCGGCTGGCAGTTCAGGGCAGTACCGGGCTAAAGCGGCTGGCAGCTATGTAGTCACGGCCATCGACCCTGACGGTTGCGAGGGAGTATCTACCCCGTTTGTCGTGGTGCCCATACCCCCGATTACCCCCTGTTCGATTCCATCCCGCCCGGTTGTGGCCCCAACGCGCCTGACTTAACCTTGCGCGGTAGTCCACCGGGGGGCGTGTTTGGCGGCATCGGGGTAGAGGGCGATGAATTTATGGCGAAACAAGCGGGTATTGGCCATCACGCGCTGACGTACACGGTCAAGCCCGCTCCAGAATGTGCCGGTGTGAGCGCAAACCGGGTAGCGGTAGTGTCGCCGGTACCCACCATCGACATGATTCACACGATGACCACGTATAAGGGTAACTCGTTTTCGCTCACCCCTACGCTTACAGGGAGTTCCCTGCGGTATCGGTGGACACCGTCTACCTTTTTAGATGACCCTACCGCCGAGCACCCCGGTGTGGTGGCTATTGGCACCGACATGATCTATACCCTGCTGGTAGAAAACTCCTTTGGCTGCCAGGCTACCGACAGTGTACAGATCACCGTGTATGAGCGCATCTGGATACCGGATGCCTTTACGCCCAACGGCGATGGCCAGAACGATGTCTGGACGCTGGCGGGTATCGAAGCCTACCCCGATGCCGAAATCAGGGTCTATAACCGCTGGGGCGAGGTAGTGTACCATGCCCCCAAAGGCTACACGACCCCCTTCGATGGCACCTACCGGGGCGAGGCACTGCCGCCGGGAGTCTATGTCTATCACCTCCAGACCGTACCTCAAAAAGCCGTACTACGCGGTAGTTTAATGCTGTTGCGGTAAGAAGTGGTTCGACATCCTTTTTATTCAGGTTAAACGCATTTAAATAGCGGTTAGGACTTTAAGCAAATAATTGTTATCCCAACCCGCTAACTTCCGCCGACTCTTAATACTTTCTTTGTCTTTCATACGATGCAAGGCTTGAAGAGCAAGCTTGCGAATGGTGGC
>JBBQUC010000370.1:0-4824 GCA_038212815.1 Cytophagales bacterium | reverse complement strand
CTGATCTGTTTGCCCCGCACCAGGTACTCACGCACATGTTTCTGCACGGTAGTTTGGGCCATTTATTCAGTAATATGATTGGGTTGCTCGTGTTTGGCCCCATGCTGGAGCAAATCTGGGGGCCACGCCGGTTTGTGTTTTTCTACTTTTTTGTAGGTCTGGGTGCGGCTGCCCTGTATTTGGGCGTTAATTATTACGAAACCAACGCCTTGTACCAGGGGGTTTTAGCATACCGGGCAAACCCTTCACCCGCTAATCTTGTCAATTTCATTGACCAGCATGCGGGTTCTGTATATGATGAGTTGGCTGGGCTGGTCGATAATTTTGAAAAAGACCCTAAAAATCCGGCCTTGATACAGGGTAGCTTAAAAATCGTAAACTATTGGTTTAACCAGCAAGTTAATGAGCCAATGGTGGGTGCGTCGGGAGCGATTTTCGGCATTATCATGGCGTTTGGCTTATTATTTCCGAATACACAGTTGTTTTTATTGTTTCCGCCCATACCCATTAAGGCAAAGTATCTGGTTATTTTTTACGGAGCTTACGAAATTTATACGGGCATACAACGGTCGCAGTCTGATAACGTAGCCCATTTTGCACACATAGGTGGTATGCTCTTTGCATTCATTCTATTAAAAATATGGGGGTCTCAACGAAAAACATTTTACTAAGCGATGAGTGGGTTGTTCGAGGATTTTCGGTCTGAATTCAATAAGCCCAATAATACGTTGGTGCAATTGATTCTGGTGAACACAGTTGTGTTTGTTGCGCTGCTGCTGGCGAAGGTGATTCTGTCTATGTTGACCATGGCGGGTATCTATGGGATTATTGTGGAGCAGTTGGTCATGCCCGCGTCTATCCCCATTTTTCTGCATCGCCCCTGGACGTTATTCACGTACTTTTTTACGCATGAGGATATTTTTCATATCCTGTTCAACATGCTGTTCCTTTACTGGTTTGGCCGTTTAATCGACGAGTACCTGGGGAGTCGGCGATTGGTTAGTCTCTATTTCCTGGGTGGCCTGGCGGGTGGAATAGCTTACATTGCCATTTATAACACCGTGCCGTATTTCCGGCCTGTAGTTGACAGTGCGCAGATGCTGGGTGCTTCGGCGGCTGCCTTTGCGGTGGCGGTGGGCGCGGCTACACTACTGCCTAACTATACCTTTCATCTACTCTTTTTTGGAGCGGTTAGAATCAAGTACATTGCCCTGTTTTTCATCGTACTATCGCTGGCTCACTCTATCGGCCCCAATGCCGGGGGCGAATTGGCCCACTTGGGTGGGGCATTAACCGGATTTGTATTTATTAAACTGTTGCAAAATGGTACAGACCTGGGCCGTCCCATTTATTGGGTTATGGAAGGGTGGTCTAATCTGCTGAAGCCTAAACCGCCCGTCAAGGTATCGTACCGGCAGCGGAGCAGTGCTTCTACCCATAGCAACTTTACTGCTGTCAGCAGTTCGTCATCTGTGACTATTCCAGATCAGGACGAGATTGATACTATTCTGGATAAAATTGGGCGTTCGGGCTATGAGAGCCTGACCCGTGAGGAGAAACAAAAACTGTTCAGGGCCAGTCAGAAAAGCTAGGCGGGTAACAGGGTTATTTTAGAAGCAGCTGCATCGGACAGGCGGTCTATTTCGTAAGTATGTATTAGTTTTGTCCAAAATCGGCGTGAAACTACGCGCATATCATCTTATGCTGATTACCCCCGGCCCGTTGTTGGCTACCATCAATACCCCCGACGAACTCCGTCAGCTATCGAAAGAGAAACTTCCGCAGGTTGCCGACGAACTCAGACAATACATCATTGACACCGTTTCGGTTTATGGAGGCCACTTTGGGGCTAGTCTCGGCGTAGTTGAACTGACCGTTGCCTTACATTACGTATTCAATACCCCCGACGATCAACTGGTTTGGGATGTGGGTCACCAAGCCTATGGCCATAAAATTCTGACGGGTCGGCGCAGCCGGTTTCATACCAACCGCTTTTATAAAGGGCTTTCCGGCTTTCCGAAGCGCAAAGAGAGCGAGTACGACTCTTTTGGCGTTGGGCACTCATCTACGTCTATTTCAGCCGCATTGGGCATGGCGGTGGCCTCGCAATTACAGGGTAATACCAGCCGCCACCATATTGCGGTTATTGGCGATGGCTCCATGACGGCGGGCGAAGCTTTTGAAGGCATGAACCACGCCGGCACTACCGATGCCGACCTGCTGATTGTACTGAACGACAATTGCATGGCTATCGACCCCAATGTAGGGGCGTTGAAGCAATACCTAACCGATATTACCACCTCTTCGATCTATAACAAAGCCAAAGATGAGGTTTGGAACCTGCTCGGTAAAATGAGCAACTTTGGCAAGAGTGCCCAGGAGATTGTCTCGAAGGTGGACGGTGCCCTTAAAGCTACCCTGCTAGCTAACAGCAACCTGTTCGAGTCGCTGAATCTACGCTATTTTGGCCCTGTCGATGGTCATGATATTGACCACCTCACCAGTGTACTGGAAGACCTCAAGAAAATCCCCGGCCCTAAGCTTCTGCATGTACTGACGGTGAAAGGAAAGGGTTATGGTCCCGCTGAGAAAGACCAAACCAAGTGGCACGCGCCCGGTTTGTTCGATAAGGTGACGGGCGAGATCAAGAAAAAAGTCTATGACCGGCCCCAGCCGCCTAAATACCAGGATGTGTTTGGCCATACGCTGGTTGAACTGGCTGAGCAAAACCCCCGGATTGTAGGGGTTACCCCAGCTATGCCCTCTGGCTCGTCGATGAATATCATGATGAAGGCCATGCCAACACGGGCGTTCGACGTGGGGATTGCCGAGCAACATGCCGTAACCTTCTCGGCTGGCATGGCTACGCGGGGCGAGGTGGTGTTCTGTAACATTTATTCCACGTTTATGCAGCGGGCCTACGATCAGGTGATCCACGATGTGTGCATTCAGGAACTGCCCGTTATTTTCTGCCTCGACCGGGCTGGATTTGCCGGGGCCGACGGCCCTACTCACCACGGTGCCTACGATTTAGCGTATATGCGCTGTATTCCGAACATGATTGTGGCGGCACCGATGAACGAGCAGGAACTGCGGAACATGATGTTTACAGCCCAGTCGGCTGGCGTGCAACAGGGTAAGCGGGCATTTACCATTCGGTATCCACGGGGTGAGGGCGTAATGCCGAACTGGCGCACCCCCCTCCAGTTGCAGGAGGTTGGTAAAGGCCGACTGATTCAGGATGGAGAAGAAGTAGCCATTCTGACCATTGGGCATATTGGGAACTACGCGGTTGACGCAACGGCCCTGCTGGCGAAAGAAGGCATTCGGCCCGCCCATTTCGATATGAGGTATGTAAAACCGCTCGATACCACCCTGCTCCATCAGCTTTTTAGCCGGTTCGACCGGATAGTGACCGTTGAAGATGGCTGCCTGATGGGTGGTTTTGGCTCGGCTATACTGGAGTTTATGGCCGAGCATGGCTATATGGCCCGGGTAAAGCGGCTGGGAATTCCCGATGCCGTTATCGAGCACGGCGAACAGCTAGAACTGCAACACGAGTGCGGGTTTGACCCGCAAGGCATTGCTGCGGCTGTGCGTGAGTTATTATTTGCCGGGCAATTGGTATAAGATGAAGATTTTTAAGTTTGGCGGGGCATCCGTAAAAGATGCTGCCGGGATTAAAAACTTAGCCCATATTGTTAGCCGCAATGCCACAGACCTGCTCGTTGTGGTCGTATCGGCGATGGGGAAGACCACTAATGCACTGGAGGCTGTGGTTCGGGCCTATACTCAAAACCAACGTGCCGAGGCCTTGATGTGCTGGCAGATTATCAGAGCCAGTCACGAGACTATTCTCCACGGTTTAGACCTTAGTCCAGCGATTATTGCCCCTACCGCAGATGCCCTGGAGACCTATCTCAACCAACCCCCTACGCATCCGTTCGACCAGGTTTACGACCAGATTGTGTCGCAGGGGGAACTCCTCTCTACCCAAATTATTGCGGCTTACTTAAAGCAGACGAACTTGCCAGCTCAGTGGGCCGATGCCCGGCAACTGATTCTGACCGACAATTCATTTCGGGAGGGAAATGTCGATTGGGTGCAGACGAGCCAGCAAATTCAGGCGTTTGTAGCGCGGCAGGCGGGAGTGATTGTTACCCAGGGGTTTATTGGGCAAGCACCCAACGGGGAAACGACTACGCTAGGCCGCGAAGGGTCGGACTATACAGCGGCTATTTTTGCCCATTGCCTTGAAGCTGAGGGCGTAACTATCTGGAAGGACGTACCTGGCGTGCTGAATGCCGACCCCAAGTATTTCGATGAAACCGTGCTGCTCGACCGGCTAACCTATCAGGATGCGATTGAACTGGCGTATTATGGGGCTACGGTAATTCACCCCAAAACCATCAAACCGCTGCAAAATAAAGGCATACCACTCTATGTTCGCTCGTTTATAAACCCCGATGCCCCTGGCACAGAAATTGGCCAGTTCGATGCCCATTTGCCGATTCCGTCGTTTATTTTTAAGGTCAACCAAACCCTGATTTCGGTTCAGCCCAAAGACTTTTCATTCATTGCTGAAGAGAATTTGAGCCAGATTTTTGGGCAGTTTGCCAGCGCAGGGGTAAAAATCAACCTTATGCAGAACACCGCTATCAGTTTTTCGGTGGTAGCAGATCCCGACCCCGACCGGTTTCCTGGATTGCTGGAAGCATTGCGGCAACAGTTTCGGGTGAAATATAACCAGGGCGTAGAACTGATTACGATTCGGTATTATGACCAAAGCACCATCGACCGGGTGTTGGTGGCTAAAAAGCTACT
>JBBQUC010000369.1:0-4839 GCA_038212815.1 Cytophagales bacterium | reverse complement strand
CGCTGCCAGAGTGCCGCTAGTAACACATCGGGGTTGGGGATTGCTGCCTGCGGAGCAACCGCCCAGTCAGATTGGCCGAGGTCGGCTCGGAGCCGGGTGTCGAGGTACTGCTTCCCGTCGGGCGATGCGAAGTAAGCCAATACTTGACGCACTTCGTCGGGTGTGCAAGCATTGGCAAAGTAACGATTGAGTAAGGGATCATCCATGCCATAATTAGGAGTTGAGTGATTATTGTTACACCCCTATTACACCAGCCAGTCAGGAAAGTATTACTCAGCGAAGAAATATTTGTAATTTATAACCAACACCACACCCCCGCCCATAGTAGCGGTTCAATGCCAGCGTGCTGCCGTAGAAAGCCCCGCAGAAACTGGGTGGCGTGGTAATACTGCACTTTTACCGTATTGATAGAAAGCTGAAGTTGCTCGGCTACCTCTTCGTTCGATAGCCCATGCTGGCTTCTGAGCCTGAAAATGCGCTGCCGCTGTAGGGGCATTTGTTGCAGCCCTGTTTCAACCAGGGTGGTGTACTCGTTCAGCAGGAGCGCGTCTTCAGTAGAGGTATCAATAGGTTGAAGGGCCAGATTATTGTCAACATAGTCGAGAATAGCCCGTTTCTCATCGCGAATCATATTGAGCACTTGATTCCGCATAGTAACCGCCAGAAACCCCCGTAATGATTGCTGCTCATCGAGCCGCTGGCGATGAAGCCAGAGTTTAATGAACACTTCCTGAAGGGCATCTTCAGCCAGGGCGGGGCTTTTTAGGTAGCGCAGGGCAACTGTGTATAAATACCGGTGGTAGTGCCGAAAAGCAAGCTCGAACGCAGCCGATTCTCCATTACGGAGCCGACGCGTTAACGCGAGGTCGGTTAAATCATGATTGGAAGGCGTTGATGCTGCCAAAGGGATAACTGCCGGTGCAGTGTAGGCCAGTAGTGAAACAAATGTAAAATTAATTTCCTATCCAAATAAGAATACTTTTTATTTGTACCGTCATAATACTACCTATGCGATACCTAACACCCACCTTTGTAGTGGCACTAACCGTTGCCCTAGTCGTTGCTCTTGGCCGCCCCTGGGGGTCTGTACCTGCTCTTGGCCCATTGCTTAGCCCGTTTACTGGCTTCTGGCAAAACGCAGAAACTAGCTCTTCTGCTGAAATAGACATGGTTACCGCCGGGGCGCAGCAGCCCATTACCGTGCTGTTCGATGATCTGGCCATTCCGCATGTATTTGCCCAGAACGACCACGACCTGTATTTTGCCCAAGGTTACCTGACTGCCCGCGACCGGCTCTGGCAAATGGAGTTTCAGACCTATGCTGCCGCTGGCCGACTGGCCGAACTGGTGGGTGAACGCGCCGTAAACCTCGACCGGTTTAACCGCGAAATTGGTATGGTGTATGGGGCCGAACAAGCCGAGAAAGCCATGCTGAGCGACCCTGACACGAAATTAATTGTGGAGGCTTACTCGGCTGGGGTGAACGCCTGGATTTCGAGTCTCAGCCCGGCTCAATACCCTATCGAATATAAACTGCTGGGGTATAAACCTGAACCCTGGTCTTCCCTGAAATGCGCCCTGTTGCTGAAAGCCATGACTAGTACCCTGGCCAGCGGGGCCGACGATTTGCAGATGAGCAATGTACGGAAGGTGTTTGGGGCTGCCGTAACTAACGACCTTTTCCCCGACTATCCTACTCGCGAAGACCCCATTATTCCGCCCGGCACAACATGGGATTTCACTCCGGTAAAGACACCCGCTTCTGCCGACTCGGTGCCAATGGGCAACCCACTGGCCTTAAACTGGCCTGAGGATAACCCGGCTATTGGGAGTAACAACTGGGCCGTGGGGCCGCAAAAATCAGCCACGGGCTATCCCATTCTGGCCAATGACCCCCACCTGACGCTGAGTTTACCCTCTATCTGGTATCAAATGCAGTTGGCCTCGCCTACTATGAATACCTGCGGGGTTACCCTGCCCGGCTCGCCCGGTATGATTATCGGGTTTAATAAAGATGTAGCCTGGGGTGTAACCAATGTAGGGGCCGATGTGCTGGATTTTTATAAGATTAAATTCAAAGATGCTACCCGGCAGGAATACTGGCATGGTGGGCAATGGAAGACCGTTCGCCGACGCATTGAGGTGATTAAAATAAAGGGTCAGCCCGATTTGCCCGATACCGTATTATACACGCATCATGGCCCTATTGTAAACCAGTCAGGAGTAAAAGGTTTCCGGGCGAACATTCCGTCGGGGTATGCCGCCCGCTGGATTGCCCATGAGCCAACCAACGAGATGAAGGCGTATCATATTCTGAACCGGGCTAAAACCTACGACGATTACGTAAGAGCATTAGCTTACTACGGCGCGCCTGCTCAGAATTTTGTTTTTGCCAATGTGGCTAAAGACATTGCCATGTCGCCTAACGGCAAATTTCCGCTCAAGTGGAAAGATCAGGGTAAGTTTTTGCTCGATGGCACCAACCCTGCCCATGACTGGCAGGGGTTTATTCCGCCCGCGCAGAACCCCCGCGTGAAAAACCCACCCAGAGGCTTTGTGTCGTCGGCCAACCAGTTTTCAACTGATCCCACCTATCCATATTACCTCAACTGGCAGTTTGCACCTGCCGAAAGGGGCATTCGGATTAACCAGCGGTTAACGGCTATGCAGCACGTAACCGCCGATAGTTTACGGCAGTTGCAGAACGATTTAATGAACTTACAGGCCAAATGGGCATTACCTACCTTTTTACCGCTGATAAAAGCCAACCTGCTGAAAGCCGATGCCGCTAAAGCTCTGGCTACTCTGAAAGCCTGGAACTACCAGAATGACACGAGTGCTATTGGGGCTACCCTTTACACCGAATGGGTACGGCAACTAACCGATGGTATCTGGAAAGATGAATTTGACCGGGGTGATAGCTTACTGACCCGCCTGCCACGTTTCGACCGCACCCTGCGACTCATTGAGCGCGAACCAACTGCCCATTGGTTCGACAATGTAAAAACGCCTGCTCTGGAAACCCTACCCGATGTGATGACCAGCAGTTTACAGGCAGCAACAGACACTCTTACCAAAAAACTAGGCCCGTTTGGCCCAGCCTGGGCCTGGGGTAAGCACAAAGCCACATCGGTACGGCACCTCATACCGGGTATGGATGCATTCAGTGCGCTGGACATACAGATAGGAGGGGGCAATGGCATTGTCAACGCTACTACTGAACGCACCGGCCCCTCCTGGCGGATGGTGGTTGAGCTAGGGCCTACCCCCAAAGCGTATGGCGTGTATCCGGGTGGCCAGTCGGGCAATCCAGGTAGTCCGTATTATATGAACCAACTCGAAACCTGGCGCAAAGGCAAATTGAACGAGTTGCTCTTTTTGCCCACTGCCGATACTAAATCGGCGCGGATTCGGAATAAAATGATTATCAACTAGAGACAAATTTCTCATGCTTCCTATTCTTTTGATTGCTGTTCTAAGTTTACTGGCGCAATTGGTATTGCCCTGGTGGAGTATTGCCCTTGTTACGTTTGCTTTTTGTCTGGTGCGCAGTGAGAGCGGTAAGCAGGCGTTCTGGCATAGTTTTCTGGGAGTGGCTTTGGTATGGCTGGGTTATGCGTTGCTTATTCATATCCGCACCGATGGCCTGATGACTGCCCGCATGGCCCAATTATTTTTTAAAACAGCTTCGCCCATTGGCCTGCTTATCGTTACGCCCCTGATAGCAGGCTTAACGGCTGGTTTGTCTGGTTTAGCAGGCTACCTCACTCGTACTCGGTTAGCCCTTGGGTGAGTTGAGCAGTTGGTGAGTCAGCGATTTAGTCAGTCAGCCGATAATGGAAAGTACTAACCAACTGATTAACTCTTCGACTGATTAACCGCTTTTTCCCTTTATCTTTGCCCACTTTTGTAACCAAACAGATAAAATACCCCCGTGAAAAACACCCTATTGATTTGGAATGCTGTGCTGACCATAGCCGTAGCCGTTCTATCGTACTTGTATTACAAAGATCACCAGCCTGAACCTGTTGTTGTTGCCTCCGCCCAAGCCCCCGGCAAAAAGATTGTGTATGTGAATGTTGACTCGCTGCTCACCAAGTATGAATACTTTAAAGATACCCGCAAAGTGTTGGAAAGTAAACGCTTTCAACTGGAGAATGACCTGGGTTCGCGGGGCCGCTCATTGCAGAACGAGGTAGCGTTTTTTCAGCAGCGTGCCGCAACCATGACTCTCGATCAGGGTAAGGCTACGCAGGCTGCTTTAGAAAAAAAGCAGCAAGACCTGATGGCTTACCGCGAACGCGCTGCCCAGGGGTTGGCGGCTGAAGAACAAAAAACCACGGAGGGGTTATACAATCAGATTTTCGATTATCTTAAGAAGTATAATAAACAAAATAAGTACGAGTTTGTGCTTGGTTACACAAAAGGTGGTGGCATTTTGTTTGCCGACAATGGTAACGATGTGACGCAAAAAGTTCTGGGCGGATTGAACCAGGAATATACACAGAAGCAAACCAAAAAATAAAAAAGGTTTCTTTATCTTGAGCAAATAAATGCTAGCAAGTGGCCCTGCTTCTGTAAGTGAGCAGGGCCATTCTTTTAAGTGGCACGATAATTGTAAGCGGTAATTATTAGTGAATTAATACTAATTCTTGGTAAATCAAACCTTATTTTTGTTTACCAAATTCTGTAAACGAATCTTTGTATCGTTTATTTTATTGTTATTTTACGGTTTACTCGTTTAGGCATATTTTTTGCTGGAAAATTAGTGCCTCTGATTCAGTTATACAATCCTGTAGCCCCTGACTCATTTATATCGCTTGGCGGATGCCGGTGTGA
>JBBQUC010000368.1:0-4860 GCA_038212815.1 Cytophagales bacterium | reverse complement strand
TGGCCAGCAGCATAAACTCTTCGATGAGCTTATTGGTATCCTGCCGAAGTTTGGGGTAAACACCCAGCGGTACGCCGTCGTCATCGAGCTTAAACCGCACTTCGGGAGTCTCGAAATTGATAGCTCCGTGTTTAAACCGCTCGGCGCGGAGTTGGTGAGCCAGGTCGTTCAACAGAATCAGTTCAGCGACAAAGTCGCCCCGCTCATCGTTGATAACTTCCTGCGCTTCTTCATACGAGAACCGGCGGTCGGAGTGGATGATGGTACGGCCAAACCACTCGTTCACTACGCGGGCTTCGGGAGTCAGCTCAAACACTGCCGAGAAGGTTAGCTTATCTTCGTTGGGCCGCAGTGAACACAGCCCATTCGAGAGCTTTTCGGGCAGCATAGGCACCACCCGATCTACCAGATAGACGGAGGTGGCGCGTTGATAGGCTTCTTCTTCCAATCGCGAGCCGGGCAGCACATAGTGCGTCACATCGGCAATGTGAATCCCAATCTCGAAGTTGCCATTGTCGAGGTACTGCACCGACAGCGCGTCATCGAAATCTTTGGCATCTACCGGGTCGATGGTGAAGGTGGTAATGCCCCTGAAATCACGCCGGTTGGCTATTTCGGCCTCGCTGATGGTGGTTGGCATGGTTTCGGCATCGGCTTCAACCTCGGCAGGGAAAGCGAGTGGCAACCCAAACTCAGCCAGAATAGCGTGCATTTCGGTATTGTGCTGCCCGGCCATACCCAGTACAGTAATCACCTCACCCTCAAAGCGGTTTCGTTGACTGCGGGCATCACCCAGGGGATATTTAGTGAGCTTGATAATCACCTTCTCCCCATTTTTGGCTCCGCCCAGTTTGTCTTTCGGAATATAGATTTCCTCATACATCCGCTTGCTGTCGGGAGTTACAAACCCATAGGTATCCCAGACCTCAATACTGCCGACAACCTCCGGTTTGCCGCGTTCTACCACGCTGACTACCCGACCTTCGATGCGTCTTCTGGCCCGGTCTGCCGAATTTTTGCGGGAGTCGCTGAACCGCACTATCCGCACACGGTCGCCATCGACAGCCCCACCGAGGTCGTCGGAGGCTACCCAAATGTCGGCTTCTCTGTCGCGGGGGCCGCTCGCGGTGATGGGTACAATAAAGGCAAACCGCTGGTTGACGTGTTCAACAGTCCCTTCAATATTGTTGACCTGTTCATTGGCTCGGTAAGTGCCTTCGGGCAGGCGGGTTAGTTGCCCTTCTTCCACCAGTTCGCCAATGAGGCCGTGGTAGATGAGCTTCATCCGCCGGTCGTCCACATCGAAATGGTCGAGAACCTGCTGTTGCGAATACGAATCGGTACTATTTATCTGAAAAAAAGCCGCGAGGTCGTCTTTCAGTTCGTCAATAAACGAGTCGGCTTTGGGCGTGGGGCGAACGGGGGCAGTATGTGCGCTTCGTTCCATCCGGCGGGGAGAGGCTGTTGCCTTCGCAGGCCGGGTGTATTTGTTGTTGCTTGGTTTATTTCTCATGTAAAGTGTTTACCTCATGGCTGGCCGACCGTCCCCGGCCGCTGCCGTGAGGTGGTATTTATGTTTCGCTCGTCACAATATGGTCGTCGGCAATGGTGGGCGCACCCAGCATTTTCAGGTAAACCTGCACCAACATCACTATCGAGTCACGGGCGTATTGGCGGATTCGGTCGAGGTCGCCATCTTCGTGATACACAAAGCTGGTTTGGTCGCCGGTCCATTCGGGGGTTTTGGCCGGTACCTTTAACGTAGCGGCCAATAAATCGAGTGGTATAAAGTAGCGTTTATCGCCAAACTGCCACCGTTCGAGGGTATCCTGGTGGGGGATTTCCCAGGGTTTGCGGCCCGACAGTTGCAGGGCGGCAGGCAGGTCGAGGCCGTTTACCAGGATGCGCCGGCACAGGTAGGGATAATCAAAATCTTTACCGTTGTGGGCGCACAGGGTTAACTCACCCGTGGGGTAATGGTTCACAATATCAAGAAACTGACCCAGCAGTTCGCGTTCATCGTGCCCGGCTAGAGTCTTGAGTTTCAGGTGGGGTTGATCGTCCTCGTCGAAATACAGGCCGCCAATACCAAGGCAGACAATCTTACCGAACTCGGCATAGTAGGAGGCCCGGTTGGCGTACCACTCGCCCACGGTCCAGTCTTCTTCGCGCTGATAGCGACTGATTTTTTGCTCCCACAGGCGTTGCACCCGCCCATCGAGTTTACTAAACGACGGCTCAGCCGCCACCGTTTTCACATCAATGAACAGGTAATTCTTCAGTCGTCGTTTCCAGGGCGTCGGTTTGGGCATTGGCTTTAGTCCCCGTCAGGGGTTAGGGTAAACTTACTCGTGCAAAATCCCGTCCAGACCCAGCAGGGGTACATAAACGAGGTGTTGCTCGGTGATGCTATCGGGGACGAAGATAAACTTTTTGTCGAAGTTTTGCGCACCGATGAAGTAGCACACCCAGTACTCGTTGTTGAGGTGAAACACGTCTGGCATAATCGACTCTACGGCCTGGTATTCGCCGGGCTTCAGTTCGGCAAAAAAGTGGCGCAGGGTCGAGGTCTGCTGTTTATCGCCTGCATCGGCGAGGGTGTAGCCTTTCGAGGTGACAAACACATTGGTAATGAGCTGCTCGTTCTGGTTAATCAGAAACACCTGCCAATCATAGTGGTCGAGTTCGTTTAACCGGCGGGCTATCACAACCTGAATGCCCTCTACCGGCAAAAATGCAATGTCTTTCTTCATGTACTTCCTAAAACGTCATCTCAAACAAATGGCCCAGGTGGTGCTGCACCCGGTTGGTTACGTCGGCCATCGGCACGGCCTGCCCCAGTTCAACGGCCATCGAGGTTACGGCTTTATCGGGAATACCGCAGGGAACGATGTGGTTAAAATAGCTCAAATCGGTATTGACGTTCAGGGCGAAACCGTGCATGGTTACCCACCGGCTGGCTTTTACCCCCATCGCGCAAATTTTGCGGGGGCGGGCGTTGGGCTGGTCGGGGTCGTAATCGAGCCAGACACCCGTCAGTCCCGGAATCCGCCCGGCATCGAGGCCATAATCGGCCAGAGTCAGCCTGATTCCCTCTTCCAGTAACCGCATGTAGCGGTGAATATCGGTAAAAAAGTTATCTAAATCCAGAATGGGGTAGCCTACCAACTGACCGGGGCCATGAAAGGTAATATCGCCCCCCCGATTGATGCGGTAAAATGTGGCTCCCAGGGTCTTCAAAAACGCGGCATTGGCCAGCAGGTGCGACTCGTGGCCACTTTTGCCGAGGGTATAAACGGGCGGGTGTTCGCAGAAGAGCAGGTAGTTAGGGGTAGGTTGTTGCTCCGGTTCAGGCAGGCTGCGGTTAGCTAGTTTGCGGGCAACGGTATCGGCAAAAAGCCGCTCCTGCTCATCCCAGGCCACCTGGTAATCAATCAATCCTAAATCTCGAACATCAACTTGTTTATGTGGGGTATGCGTCATTACTTTACCAGCCAGACAAGGCCGTTATCTGGTTAACAACAGAATAACGGGTTTTCGTTCGGTAGGGGTGGGATTGGACGGATTGTCCGAGTAAGCGAACGAAGCTGCCGGGGGTGTTTGATTAGCTCATTTATATTGTTCAGGATTTGCCCAACATTTTGTTCATCTTCCAGGCATGAAACGACTACTAAATCATATCGGCCTTTGGGCTATTCTGCTTTCTGCCTTGACGGGGTGTAACGGACAAACCCGAACAGCCACTAAGGGGCAGGCGGCTTCATCAATACCTGCCCGCCAAGTAGTGGGTGGAGGCTGTGACGGGTGCGAGTTGATGTACGTGGGTATGCCTGCAAGCATCAACTCGGTGGATACGAGCGTTGGCTGGAGGGAGAACGGGCAAAAGCTGTTGATTACCGGTACTGTTTACAAACTTGATGGCAAGACACCGGCTCCAAACGTGATCATTTACTATTATCACACCGATAATGACGGATACTATTCGCCCAAAAAGGGAATGAATGAAGCCGCAAAGAGACACGGGCATATTCGGGGTTGGGTAAAATCAGACGAGCAGGGCCAGTATTCAATCTATACCATCAGACCCGCGCCTTACCCAAACCACGACATACCCGCTCATATTCATCCGTCAGTTAAGGAGCCAAACAGTACCAACGAATATTACCTTGACGAATTTGTTTTCGACGATGATAAGCTGTTAACGGGTGCCAAACGAAAAGCACTCGAAAACCGGGGCGGTAGCGGTATTTTAAGGGTACTGCTTTCGGGCGACTTACAAATTGCGGAACATACTATTGTTTTAGGGTTGAACATTCCCAACTATCCCGAACCCCATAAACTAGCCAAACAATCCGGGCTGCAAATAGGCGAGGATAACCCTTCCTTTATCCCATATCATGCCTTTGGGCCAGATAAAGGAACCAGAGCCTGTCCAGTTTGTAAATATGGTCGCTATCAGGGCATTGTGTATTTTGTCGGAAATAATCCAAATTGGGGAGAAATAGAAAAATGGCTCACTTTTTTAGAGCAGGAAAGTATAACAAGAGGGAAGTACCTGAAAGTATATTTTGTTTACGGGAATGACAGTGGCTATGTCAAAGACATACGACAAAAAGAACTGGCAGAAATTGGGGGTAAACTACACCTAAAAAATGTTGCCTTGACGTTTGTCCCCTCATTGGCCGATGCAGAAAGCGAGGTAAATCTCAACAAAATAAACCCGACAGTCGAAAATACATTCATACTTTATCGCCACCGGACCATAGTTGATAAATTCATTGATCTGAAGCCAACAGCAGCTAATTTTAAGCTGATGTCAGCAAGATTAGATCAAACTAAGGGCAGTTACGTAAATCTGTC
>JBBQUC010000367.1:0-4862 GCA_038212815.1 Cytophagales bacterium | reverse complement strand
GCAAAAATTACCTCACCCCAACGATTGTATATTTTCAGGTCAAAGTCGGTAATGTGGGCCGAGAAAACCTGATACATATCGTTTACCCCATCCCCATTGGGTGTAAAGGCCTCGGGCATCAGTAGCAGCGGGTCGCACTGGTCAATTACCCGCGCCGTATCCAGGGCAGTACAGCCAAATTTGTCGGTAGCCCGCACCAGATACCGTCCAGTACGACTTACAGTTATCGTTGCGTTTGTATCGGGTATAGCAGGCCAGAAAAACTTCAGGTTATTCCCGTTGGCACGTAGCTGCACCGTACCATTATCCTCGACGCAGAGAGTAGCCAGCCGGGTAAGGTTGAACTGCGGTTTATCCCGGTCTGTTATGTTGACCGAAGCCCGGCCAACACACCCCGTTTGGGTGTTTCGAATCACCACCGAATAAGTGCCCGCCTGGTTAACCGTTAAGGTAGGCCTGGTGGTGTTGTTACTCCACTGATACAGATTGCCCGGCTGTCCGCTGCCGCTGGGTACCAACAAGGCTGTATCACCCGCGCATTTCAGCCGGGCAGGCCCCAGTTTGGCAAAGCCGCTGCTGTCTAACCCAACGGTGGTATTGGCAAACGCCCGACACCCTACATTATCAGCTACCTCGATTGAATATTTCCCCGTTGATACCCCCGGCAGCGTAGCCAAACGCCCTACTTCAGCATTGGCATTGTTCCGCCAGATAAAAGAAGAAGCGGTGCCGCCCGTAATGGTCAAGGTTATGGTGCCACTGGCAGGTCGGCTGCATAATGCGGCTATGGGCTGGGGCGTAACGGTCAACTTATTCAGGGGTGATTTCAGCGCAAAGGAACTATCTACTACACAACCACCCCCAGCCTTTGCACTTACCTTATACAAACCCTCGGTCAGACCAGTTTGGCGATTGGTTGTTGCCGCCAGAGTCGCCCCCGTTACACTCGACCACGAATAGACGTAATTTCCACCCGGAGCTACGGTTAGGCTAATCCGGCCATCGAGACTAGTACAGGCAGTGGGCTGGGTAAGCAGGGCCGTTAGTACGGGCTTGGGCTGATCGGTTACTTTTATCGAATCGAAATTCTCGCAGGTAATCCCGTTGTTCTGATAGGCACCCACCACCGAGTAGGTGCCTGGCTGCGATACAGTAATCTCGCGGGTGTTACCGCCGTTACTCCAGGTAAAACTCGTAAACGATTGTTGGGGTACCCGCAAATTAATGCTCCCCCCCCGGCAAAAAAGCGTGTCAGGCCCGAGGTCGAGGGTTTGAGGCTGCCGAATTTCAACCTGAACCGTATCAGAGCGGTAGCACTCGCCATTAGCCGCAAACACCACATAAGGGCCGGTGCGGTCGGCACGCAACGTTTTTTGGCGACCCACAACCCGGCCATTGAACACCCACACATACAGTTGAGCGGTTACTTTGGCATCTAAGTCCACGTAGCGTTTACACACCCGCTGGTCTGGCCCAATGTCGGGTTTTAGCGGTTTGGCCACAATAGTCAGGGTATCTTTAATCAGGGTATCTTTACAGATGCCGCCACTACGCTTCATGGTCAGAATACGCAGTTGGGCAATGTACCTACCCGGATTCTGGTAGGTATGCGTTTGCGCCTGAGCCGAGGTAAAGGATTTGGGCGCACTGCCATCGCCAAAAGTCAGGGTGTATTGCTCTTTTAGTTTCGGGCAGTTCGGGCCAATCTGAAAGGTAGTTGGCTGGGTGGCGCAGGTATCGGCATGTTGCAGACCCGGCCCACTCGACTGATCATTAAAATTGGCAACCTGGTTGGGCAGCCCCAACTGACTGGTTTTCCCCCCCAGTGTTTGTCCCAATGGATTGTAGCGCAAGCTATCCAGAAGGCCACCGTTGGGGTTATAAATCACGCCCAACGACTTGGCTCCTTTTACAGCGGCATAAATGTACCCATCAGAACCAATCTGTAAGGCACCATACTGGCGGGTAGTGCTGCTGTCAACTACCGTTCGGGAGGCATTGAGCAGCGTGGTATCTTTCTGACTCAGATCATACTTCAGCAGGTATGATGGCCCCTTCAACGAACCATCGCTGTTGGTATCGGCCAGCATGGTTACGTACAGCGATTTCCCATCGGGCGAGAACTCTACCCCATACGCCCGTGGAGGTGCCGGGCCGAGGTCTATTTTTCGCTGATAGACAATAGTGCCCGTCGAGTCGTTGAAGGTGAACAGGTCGATGGAGTTTCGGGGCGGACCAGGCACTACCACGGCCATTGGTCGCTCAGCTCCATTTTTACCCGCTGTCGTGTCGGCAGGACCGAGTTTAATATACCCCTCAGCTTTGGTCAATGTATCTTGTTTTTGCCCGATACAAAATTGCTGTTCCTGCCGGTTATTACTGGTGGTGAGGTGATTTACCCGAAAACAGTTACTGTTGTAATCGTGGGTGATGACCCAAAACGTCGAATCGCGTTTGTTCTCAACCGAGGTTGATCGCTCGGTGCTGGGTACAGGCGAAGCAGATACGGGGTTGTTTTTCGAGATAATAGCTCCTTTGCCCTTATTCTCGCGCATGTCCACCACGCTGTAACTCAACTGCTTGTTACCCCGTACTTCTGAAGTGGTATAAACATAATACAGGTACTCGCACCCTTTACAGGTAGGCTTTGGCACTATCAGGGCCGATTGCGTGGATCGCTGGTTACCGCCGAGTTTAGCCGTATCGCCCGGCACGAGCGATTTCATAGGCTTACCATCTTTATCGTAGATGGTAATGCCGTCCGAGTAGAACAACAACTGACCTTTGGTATTGGCAATAGACGATGAACCTTCGATGGTATTCAGTTTTCCATCGTCGAGCGGCTTGGCTGAGCCACCGGAGAAGTCCAGTCCGGCGTTGGCTCCGAAGTACCATTTCACACCTTGCTGCTCCTTTTTCTCCCCGCAAACATCCACATTGATCCGGTCCTGATACGAGCAGCCGGTTATCCGATCAATGGCCTCTACCGAATAACAGCCAGACGTATCCACTTTCAGCGTTTGGGTAGTATCGCCTTTCGGATACCACTTGTATCTGAGCGAGGCAGAGGGAGCCGGGCCGCCCACGTAGGGGTCGAGGGTAATGCTCTCGCCTTTGCAAATAGTGGTATCCGTCTTCCATTTCGGGAAGGGGGTGGGGCGGTTACCAATCGTAATCGAGAACGGTTTGGTTTCGGTAGTGCCGTTAGCCAGTGTGCGCGTCAGCGTAACCGGATATATGCCTGCCCTCTCGTAGAGGTGGGTAACCGTTTTTCCAGCCGCCGTACCTGAGGCAGGGGGGGTGCCAGTGCCAGAGCCTGGCCCGCTGGTATTCCCAAAATTCCAGGCCCACTTTGTAGCCCCCGCCGTCGAATCAGAAAATACCGTAGAATCAGATTTGCAGGCCTGGTCAGGCACGCACAAATTACCCGTAACCCCTATTTTAGAGGGGTATTTGCTGGTCTGTGCCTGGGCTATAGGTAGTCCGGCCACTAGCAGCAGCCCGGTTAGTGAGGCAGTTAAGCGTATAAATTGAGTAAAAACCGACATTGGTGCTGTATAACCCGCCTTAAACTCTCTACCTGGCATAACAACTGAGGGGGCGTTACGTTATCTTAAACGAAAACAAAATCCGAAAATTTCATTGGCCTGCTTACACATAGGCTCTGAAACGAACCCATTGGTTTTGGCGTATTCTTCCGTATATTCGGGTTAGAAAAACCACCCACCAACGAGCTTTCTGACCAAATTGGCAAACCTTTTGCACACACTCCCCGATATGGGTAAGCGATACGCATTACTACTTTTCTTATTCGCCACAATGGGGCGAGTTGTTGCACAGGACCCGCAATTCACGCAATTTTATGCGGCTCCGCAATACCTAAACCCTGCCTTTGCCGGTTCGGCACTGGCTCCGCGCATTACCCTCAACTACCGCAACCAGTGGCCCGCCATTAGTGCTAACTACACGACTACGGTGCTGGGTATCGACCACTTTGTTAAGCAATACAACAGCGGCATTGGGCTTATTCTGCTCAGCGACAGCCAGGGGCAGGGCCAGATTAAGTCAACAGAGATTGGGGGGCAATATGCGTACCAGTTTCAGGTAGGGGAGCAGTCGTTTGTCCGGCTGGGGTTGCAGGGATCGTATGTAAACCGTAACATCAACTACTTTGGGCTTACCTTTGGTGACCAGTTTACCAATCGAGGCCCTACGGGTGTACCCAGCATCGACCCTATTTTACAGGGTAATTCTCCTAAAAACAGCTATTTAGACTTCTCTACGGGGGGGTTATTTTATTCTGACTGGTTTTGGATAGGTGCATCGGCCCACCACATCAACCGACCAAATCAGGATTTTTTTGTTAAAAATACCATCGACCGACTGCCCATTAAAGGAAGTATTCACGCGGGTTTGCGGATTCCGTTGGGCGGGTTTACGGGTCTAGGGTACGAAACAGATAAAGAGATTAGTTTTTCACCAGCGGTACTGTATAAATTTCAGGGCAAGTACGATCAACTCGACCTGGGCGCGTATCTAACATACTCACCGCTTACTATCGGCCTGTGGTATCGGGGCCTACCCATTAAGAAATATGCCCAGAATATTAACAACCACGATGCCCTGGCGGTGCTGATTGGGTATCGGGCCGATAATTTCTCGTTTGGTTACAGCTACGATGCCACCGTATCGACCCTGGGGTTGGCTAGTGGCGGCTCGCACGAGATTTCACTCTCCTACATTTTTGAGCGGCCCGAAGCCCGCACACCCCGCAATCGTAAGCGCAAAGGGCAACTCTCCTGCCCCAAATTCTAGGCATTTTCCAGCGGTGCCACTACCAACTGCACCGTATAACGGTTTTT
>JBBQUC010000366.1:0-4867 GCA_038212815.1 Cytophagales bacterium | reverse complement strand
GATGTCCACTGAAATGCAGGGACAGTCGATGGTGATGACCCGAAAGCAGAAAGCCCCCAACAAGTTCTCGATGGTGATTAATGCAATGGGTATGGAGGTGATGAAACAAACCAGCGATGGCACAAGCCTGGCAATGGCCCGCATGGGCAACAGCACTAAAATGGAAGGCAAAGATGCCCGCCAGGGTATGCTGGCCGGTATGTTGTTCCCGGAGTTGCACTTTGCCGAAATGGGCGTGAAAAGCGCCCTGGCCGGTACCGAGAAACTGGAAGGAAAAGATGCCTACAAAGTAGTGCATACAACCGACGATGGTATCTCGTGGAGCGATTATTACGACATGACCAGCGGACTGAAGGTGCAAACGGTAACGACTGCCAAAGGCCCACAGGGAGAAGTCACTACCACCATTGGCTACACCGATTACAAAGACGTAAACGGCGTAAAATACCCCATGACAATTTTGCAGAACTTCGGCCCCATGAATATGAAGGTATCGGTAGATAAAGTGGAAGCCAACAAAGGATTGAAAGACTCCGATTTTACCGTGAAGTAAGTACGTAGTCATTAATGACAACCCCGTTCCTGTTTGCCCGGAGCGGGGTTATTTTTTGCGCCTGCGCCGAACCCGCTTTACCCGCTCGGTACTCTCCGGGGCGCTAGGGCTGAGGTGGTCGCTGATTATCAGGCCAACAATGGCAACGGCGGTGATCCCTATGAGCCACAGGGCGTTTAAGGAGCTACAAAGCCGCACGATCACCAATGAAACCGCTAACCCCAGCCGGACACTGATTCCCCACACGAAACTCAAATGCGACGGCCCGGCCTTGAGCGTAGTGATACTAATACCGGCCTGCGTGGCCAAATACCCCGCCACTGCCCCCGTAAAAAGCCACTGTTCAGCCTCCGTCAGCTCGGCCCGCGCCGACCCACGAATGGCATAGGTCAACCCCACGCCCACTATGGTGAGGGCTATGGTTAAGGGCAGGTGCAGATACAGCCAAAAAGCATACGGCCCTGCGCTGCCACCTACGCTTACCTGCCGCACCGCATCGTCGTCGATGCGGTCGAAGTAGGCCCACCACAGGCCAATAATCACTACCCCACCCAGCATGGTGGTCAGTAGCGCGTGCGGCTGAAAATTGCTTTGTATCAGACCCAGCGTAACCCCCGTAACCGATTGACCCAGCACCAGCAGCGTAAACTGGCCATAGCGTTCGGGCAGGTGACGCACATCGGGCGGGAAATCGCGGTGCAGTTTGCCACCAGAAGATGTAAGGGGCGTACTGAGTTCAATAATCAGGGCAATGGCCCACAGGCCATAGCGATAAGGTGGCTCAATAAATACCGACCCCGCCCAGATCAGCACCGATATGGCAAAACCCGTAGCCACGTGCCGAATGTAAGGCCGGGCCTCCGGCACATGATACCAGGCACGGCCATACTCGACCAGCAGCACCGTTCTGACGGCGGCATAAGTGGCGGCAAAAATAAACGAACGGCTCTCTAACGCCTGCGGAATATCGGCGGCCAGCACAATCAGGCCCAGCAGTTGCAGACTGCCCAGCAGCCGGTGCATCACATCGCGCTCATGGTCGAACCGGGTGGAATAGTGTGTTTCGCCGTTCCAGAGCCACCAGACAGGAATGTAAAGCAGAAAAAACTCGCCGATGGCCTGAGCACTTAAATGGGTCAGTAGTCGGTTAGCCAGTTGGGCAATAATAACCGTAAAAACCAGGTCGTTCAGCAGTTCGGCCCAGGTAATGCGCCGTTCTTCGTCGGGCTTTTCCTCGGTGCGAAGCAGAGGAGCCGAATTAGCCGATTCATCATGAGGGTGCAGTTCAGGCATATCTTTATTACTTTTGGGAAACCATTTTGTTCATGACCCAGCAGGAACACACCCAAAATTATCTGACAGGCCTCAACCAGCCTGATTAGTCTCCTATCACCTTTCACTCTTTCACTCGTTTGACTCAGCAAACCATTGGTATTCTTGGCGGAGGGCAACTTGGGCTTATGCTCCTGCAAGCTGCTGTTGACTGGAACCTCCGCGTTCATTGCCTCGACCCTGACCAGGAGGCTCCCTGCCGCCACCTCTGCACCCGGTTTGAGACCGGCTCGCTCACCGATTATGACACTGTTTATCAATTCGGGCAGTCGGTTGATGTGCTGACCATTGAGATTGAGCGGGTCAACGTCGACGCGCTCGAAGCCCTCGAACGCGAAGGCAAGCGCGTATTTCCGCAGCCGTCAGTTATTCGCATTATTCAGGACAAACGGCTGCAAAAGCAGTTTTACCGCGCTCATAATCTCCCCACTGCCGACTTTATCCTGACCGAAAACCGCGCTGATGTAGCAAAGGCTGATGCTCAGTTATTCCCGGCTTTTCACAAATTAGGCCGCGATGGTTACGATGGTCGGGGCGTACAACGGATCATCTCGGCCACCGAAGCCGACAAAGCATTTGACGCGCCGGGCGTGCTGGAAAAAGCGGTTGATTTTGCCAAAGAATTGGCCGTGATTGTGGCCCGCAACGAGCGGGGCGAGGTAAGCACCTTCCCAACGGTCGAGATGGTCTTTCACCCAGAGCATAACTTAGTGGAGTATCTGTTTGCCCCCGCCGAAATTTCGCCGGAGGTGGAGATTCAGGCGCAGGCCATTGCCCGCCAAAGTGCCGATGCCTTCGGCATTGTAGGCCTTTTGGCGGTCGAGCTGTTTCTAACCAAAACGGGCGATGTGCTGATTAATGAAGTGGCTCCGCGTCCGCACAACAGCGGCCATCACACTATCCGGGCCAATGTCACCTCGCAGTTTGAGCAGCATTGGCGGGCCATCCTGAATCTGCCGCTGGGCAACACGGCCGCCTACGGCCCCTCGGCCATGGTGAATCTGCTGGGCGAAGCAGGTTTTACTGGCCCGGCTCGTTACGAAGGTTTTGAGGAGCTATTGGCCATGCCAGGTGTATTCCCGTTTCTGTATGGCAAAGCCCTGACTAAGCCTTTCCGCAAAATGGGCCATATCACCGTTATGGATGAATCAGTAGCGGCCCTGCGCGAGAAGGTGGGCGAAGTGAAAAACGCGGTGCGGGTTATTTGTTAAATCCAATCAGCCGAAAATCCAGTCAAGCTCAAGAGACAAGTTAGGGAAAATAGCTGATTTGGCCTGGCTATGCTGTTCATAAACGTCGGTCTGTTCATAACGGTCGTTGACTAAAGTGTAGGCGTAGATTTCCGCACTTTTCGGTACAGCAATCCAGTATTCCCGCACCCCCGCCGATTCATAGAGATCAAACTTCTCATTGAAATCTTTCTTCTGGGTCGAGGGTGAAGTAATTTCAATAATCCAGTCGGGCGGGCCAACGCAACCAAATTCGTCAATCTTGGCGGGGTCACAGATTACGCAAATATCGGGCTGAATAACCGTATGGATTTTGTTGTTGAACCCCGGCTCATACCCTGGGTTGGGCAGTCGAACATCAAACGGGGCGGTATAAACTTCACAGGAATTCTCCCGAAAATGAGTGTAAAGTTCGCCCGACAGTCGCATCGCCATCCGCTGGTGTCTGGAGCGGGGGGCGGGCGACATATTGTATATCTTCCCCTTTATTAGTTCTACGCTTTGCTCAAACTGCCATTTCAGGTAGTCGGCGTAGGTGTAGGTGCTGTTGGGGTCAAGTTGTGAAATATCGGTAATCATCGTTCTTCTGCCAGTAGCTTAGGATACCCAAAATTACAAAACTTTGGGTATCCTAAGCTACTGTGTTCTTTAAGGTGCCAATACCGTCAATTGTAATGCTGACTACATCGCCAGCCGTTAAGGTAAAACTATCCGGGGGCACAATGCCCGTGCCGGTCATCAGGTAGCAGCCATGCTGGAAAGTACACTCGCGAAAGAGAAACTCCGCCAATTCCTGATGGCCGCGCTTCATCTGGTCAATGCCGATGCTGTTCTCGAAAACGGCTTCGTCGTTGCGGGCAATCTCAAGCCGGATTTGGGCATCGGGCGAAATGGGCTGTGCAGGCACGTATAAACATGGGCCGAGGGCCGCGCTGCCATCATACGTTTTGGCCTGGGGCAAATACAGCGGATTCTCGCCCTCAATGCTCCGCGAACTCATGTCATTGCCGCATGTATAACCTACAATGTTACCGCCAGAGGTGATAAACAGGGTTAACTCCGGTTCCGGTACATCCCAGGTCGAGTCGGCCCGGATACGCACCTTACCACCCGGCCCAATTACCCGCCCTGCTGTTGATTTAAAAAATAGTTCGGGCCGGTCGGCATCATACACGCGGTCATAAAAGTTACCCCCGCCCGCTTTCTTCGATTCTTCCATGCGGGCATCGCGGCTACGAAGATACGTTACGCCCGAAGCCCACACCTCCTGATGACCAATGGGGGCAAGCAGGGCCGTTTCTGTCCACTGCCGATACTCGTCCGAAGCTGGCGACGATGGAACTTCCTGTTGCAAATAAGCATGGAGATTATCCTGATTCACCAAATAATCCCAGTCGTCGGATGGGGCGCGGTGGAAGGATTGGGCGTGTTCAACAACAATACCATGCCGGGTGTTATAGAGCTTCATGTAGATAAAGATTTGTCAGAAAAGAGTAAGAGGGGAGAAAACTACGCAGATTTTTGTTAGTATAGCAGCCACTTATCCAATTATGCTGCAGAAAACCAGAGGGATTAGCCTGAGTTATATCCGTTACCGCGAAACATCGATTATTGCCCGTGTTTATACTGAAGACTTTGGGCTACAGAGCTACATTGTGAACAGCGTGCGCACGGCTAAGAGCAAAAATAACCGCATTGCTCTGTTTCAGCCACTCACCCTGTTAGACATGGTGGTTTATTATAAAGAGGGGAT
>JBBQUC010000365.1:0-4879 GCA_038212815.1 Cytophagales bacterium | reverse complement strand
GTATAGGCTAATTGCAATTGGTTAATGGGTAAGTTTCATTGATACCAACACCGTAGCTGATGTTATGTAGGCGGTGGTATTTTTGATTACGCCAAACGTAGCGTACCGGCGAGGTGACTGAAAACCTGATAGCGTGAATGGTTATTTTTTCGCGTGAGCTGTCGGAATTTCTGAGTGAACCATGTGAACGGTCAATCGATCAGCTCACGCGAAAAAACAACCATTCACTCAAAAGACGAGTAGGTTCAGCCGGGCTAAGGTGAAGGATGGGCCTGTTTATCCATACCTTGTTTGTTATTCACAATCGTATGCGTTCGCTGCTTCTCCTGACTCTACTGCTGAATTTGTCTGTTGCCATTGCGCAAAAGAAGCCACCGGCGATAGCGCAGGTGTCAGATCCATTTTTGATCACGGCGTTACCATCCGATGGCGTTCTGCTGAACAAAAACTGGAAATGGCAGGCAGGGGATAATCCGCAGTGGGCAAAGCCAGCATTCGATGACCGTCGCTGGCAGGCCATCGACCCAACGAAAGACATCATGGAGTTGCCGCAGCTCCACCTGACCACCGTTGGCTGGCTTCGGTTGCAGTTTTCATTCGCCGATTCACTGACCAGTCAGTTAGCCCTGATGATCTGGCAGTCAGGTGCTTCTGAACTCTACTTAGACGGAACACTCATTCATCATGTAGGGAAGCTGAGTGGCGACCTGCGCACCGTAAAGGCCCTCAATCCCGAAGGGAAGCCTGTTTCTTTTCCAATCAGCCCGGCGACCAACCACGTACTGGCCGTGCGGTATGCGCTTCAACCCGGCTTATCCTATGCAACTACGTTTGGCTACCAGAACCGAGGCTTTAAAGCCATTCTGAATACGCTGGAAGGGGCGAATGATCAATATTCCCAATCCAAAAGTTTTGTCGCACACGGTATCAGGATTGGTGTATTCTTTATCCTGGGAATTTTAGCACTGGCTATTTACCTGTTTTATCCGGTGCAGAAGGCGAATCTGTATTTTTTTGCTTATACTTTTCTACAGGAAATAGTCTGGCTCATATTTCGATATACGGACAATCATTACGAGGTTGAACCCCAATATCTGCTGAGAAATATAAGCGTGAATGCCTATGAAATCGGGCATTTTCTGATGCTCTGGGCCATTTACATCCTGTTAGCAGAGCCCAAAGGCTGGAGTTTTAAATCCCTGCTTGTTTTAGGTATTTTCAGCGCACTGATCAGCGCTTTTATGTATGGCTGGGGCTGGCTCATCTACGCCCAGCTCTATACCAATCTAATCAATATTGACATTACGCGCATGGCCTTTAAATCGGTCAGAAACGGGCGTAAAGGAGCCTGGATCCTGGCGGGCGGGAGCATCGGATTTCTCGTATTTTGGGCCTTGTTTTCGCTGCAATGGTCAGGTTATCTGACTTCGCTCATCCCCGGTGTGTCGTTTGATATATCTCAACTCAGCATTCCGCTTGCCGTGGCGCTCTACATGGCCTATGAATTTGCCCTGACCCACCGTTCGTTGCAGCAACAATTGATTGAAGTCAAAAGGCTGTCAGCCGAGAAACAGCAGCTATTAACGACGCAAAACGAAACGCTGGAAGCGCAACTGACCCAGCGCACCCAGGAGATTGAACAGCAAAGCCGTCTCCTCGAAGCCCAGCACATCCGCCAGCTCGAAACGGAGTTCGAGCAGAAACTGGCCGATACGGAGATGACGGCCCTCCGCGCTCAGATGAATCCCCACTTCATCTTCAACTGCCTGAATTCCATCAAGCTCTATACCCTCGATAACGAAGCCGATAAAGCCTCCGACTACCTCACCAAGTTCAGCCGACTGATTCGCTTAGTGCTGGAAAATTCCCGCTCCGAAATGGTTCCCCTGCAAAACGAGTTAGAGGCCCTTCGGCTCTACCTCGAACTGGAAGCGATGCGTTTCAAGCAGAAAGTGCAGTTCAGCATTCACGTAGCCCCGACCATTGACCAGCGGTTTTTGTGCATTCCGCCCCTGTTATTGCAACCCTACGTGGAGAATGCCATTTGGCACGGGCTGATGCACAAGTTCGATGGCGGCACGGTTACGGTAGCCGTGAGCCAGCCCCAGGACAATCTGCTGTATATCGAAATCACCGATGACGGGGTGGGCCGGGAGCGGGCGAGGGAGCTAAAAAGCAAATCGGCAGACAGGCACAAGTCGTTCGGCATGCAGGTAACAGCCGATCGGATTCGGATGATTAATCAGTTGTACAACATTCAGACCCAGGCGCAGGTCGTGGATTTAGTGGACAGTTTCGGTGACCCTTGCGGTACGAAGGTAATGTTGACGATACCCGTATGAGATCCCTGATCATTGATGACGAACCCGATAACGTTCGACTGCTGGCGTTACAATTGGCCCGGCACTGCCCGCAGGTTGAACTCGTAGGCCAATTTACAGACAGTGTTGAAGGGCTCAAGGCCATTCAGACGTTGCGACCGGCACTGGTGTTTCTCGACATCGAAATGCCCATTATGAACGGCTTTCAACTCCTGGAAAAGGTGGGTGACATTACGTTCCACATCGTATTCGTGACCGCCTATGACCAATATGCAGTGCGGGCGTTCCGGTTCAGCGCGCTCGACTACCTGCTCAAACCGATCGACACGGTCGACCTGATTACCACGGTGCGTCGGGCCGAAACCACCGCCCGGATCAATGCCCAGCAGTTGGAACTGATGCGGCAGTATTATCCAGTTAGCCAGGCTCCCGGCGGTCTGCCGTTTGGCGGACCAGCCCACGCCCAACCCAGCCTTAGCCGTATTGCGCTACCCCACGCCAGTGGCATGGTGTTCGTGGATACAAAGCAAATTATTTATTGCGAAGCCGATAGCAACTATACCCGGTTTTACCTGGAGAATGGCGAACAGTACATGGTATCCAAAACCCTCGGTGATGTCCAGGACGTACTGGAGTCCCGTGATTTCGTGCGGGTTCATCGTCAGTTTATGGTCAACCTGAATCACATTCAGAAATTAGTGAAAGGCGAGGGCACGTATCTGTTGCTTTCTAACGGCATCAGTATTCCGGTGGCCCGTCAGCAGAAAGACCGGCTGATGGAGCGGTTCGGATGGATATGAGCGAAGGCTTGGGTAATGACCTGTTGCTGGAAATGATTGTCAAAATCAAGTAGTTTCATGTTCAGTTGGTCAATGTATTTTCCAGAATTTTAGTCCATTCATCAATCAGTTTTGGCAGATGCTGGGCTTCATCACTATCCCCAACGTCGATAGCCTCTTTTTTCAATGCTTTATAAGCCATGTTCAAACAACTCTCGCAGATGGATGCAACGGCAACACCGGCCGATTTTCGGAAAGTTTTGCTCGCCCATGACCAGGATGTAGTAGGGCCACCGTTGAAAGCGTAAAGCCGGGCAGTAGTTGAAAGCAGCCTGAAAGCCAACATTTTGATAGGTGAGTGGGCGAGCTATAATGTCTGCCTGTAGCTCGCCCAATCCTATCCAGCGTTTCTATAGTATGATTTTTCGCAAAGCAACCCTATCGTCGGGAAACCGGATTAGTTGATTAAATTTTAGTATCTAAAAAAAATAGAGCATGATAGCAACCCCATCTGGCGTGCGCGTCAGGAAGCCCCGCGTCCATGTACCTGAACACCTGATTTATGAGATCATGGATGGCAAACCCCTGTATTATAAGGGCTATCGGGAGGTATTGGCTGGCACAAAAACATTTGGGGAAATAAGAGGGTCAAGTACCTTGAAGTCGTTTGTTGCTGCATATATCACGTTGCTACTTGTCAAAAATTTAGACGAAACTTACTTTACCATTCTTACCGGAAAAGTAGGTCTTCACCTTAATAAGCACAACAACCTGGCTGGCGATATTTTGATTTTCGATAATGCTACCCTGCCTATCGAGTCCATCAATGAATTGTATGCCGATGTGCCACCCAAAATCGTGATTGAGGTCGATATAACGATTGACCCCGCCGACCTTGACCATGACAGTTATATTTTCCGAAAGACGCAGAAACTACTGAATTTTGGGGTCGAAAAAGTGATCTGGATTACAACCCAAACAAAAAAAGTAACCGTTGCCACTCTACACGAAGACCGCGACGGCGGCCCGGTGGCAGGTAAAAGCTGGCACAAAGACGTAGAAATCCTCGATGGAATTCGCTTTAATATCGGGGCTTACCTCACTAAAAAAGGCTCCCCCTACGCCTGACGTAGCTCCAGTGCTAACCCATCACGTTTCTATTTTGCCAAACGTCCGCTCGGGAGCGCGGTTTTCCTGCGCCAAAAATTCGTTAGGAGTCAGGTGCGTAAATTCTTTGAAGTCACGCACCAGGTGTTGATAATCGTAGTAGCCCAGATCAATCGCAACGCTTAACCAGTCCTTGCTTGGTTGAGCGTTTTTGAGTTTCATCGCGTTGTTAAACCGGGCAATGCGGGCGTAAAGTTTGGGGCTGATGCCTTCACGGGCCACAAACTGCCGGTAAAATTGCCGATGACTCAAACAGGCCTGATCGGCCATCCAGTCCAGTGATGCTACGGTGGGATTTTGCAGCAACAACTGACTTATTTTATCGATGGGCCGCATACCGAACCGCGATAGAGGAGCACTACGCCGTTTGATGAGGTAATCAATAAATCCCTCGACAATACCTGTCATTTCGGCGTAGTTATCGGTGCTGCTTAACCGCTCGTTGACTAAGCGAATTTCGGTGCTAAAAACCGCTTCGGCATCTACCAGCGTGTTGGTTAATTCGTGAGCCGACACGCCCGTTAGCCGGAATAAGGCTCCCGGCTGAAAGACAACCTGAAACAGGAGAAGTTCCTGCCCAACGTACCGGTTCGTGACCAGTGCCGGTTGCCC
>JBBQUC010000364.1:0-4880 GCA_038212815.1 Cytophagales bacterium | reverse complement strand
TTTAGCTGCCGCGCTGTTGCCTCCAGTTGCTTCAACGCCTGGCTGCGGGCGGGCCGCTCAATGGGTAAATACCCGTGAAACACAAACGATTGTCCATTCAGGCCCGACCCCATGAGGGCCAGCAGGATAGACGATGGCCCCACCAGTGGAACCACCTTGAACCCCAGCCTGTGGGCAATGCCAACCGCCACGGCACCAGGGTCGGCTACGCCGGGGCAACCCGCTTCGGAGAGTACGCCCACATCCAGTTTCTGCTCCAGACACACCTGCATCTGCCGCCGGGTATCGGTTTCGGGCGTGTCTTTGTCGAGGTCGTAAAATGTGGTTTCGTCAATGACCCGCCCGGTTTTAAGGCTGCTGATAAACCGCCGGGCTGTGCGTACATTCTCGACAAAGTACGTACTGGTCTGGGCAACAATAGCCTGCACGGTTGGCGATAGCACCTGATGGGCAGTATCGTCGGCAAGGGGGGTTGGAATCAGGTAGAGGGTTGGCATGGCTAGTGACTAAATTTTCAGAAAGTCGATGAGTACCTGCACGAACTCGAGTGGTTTTTCGGCTTGCACCCAGTGGCCAGCTCCCTCAATGGTTTCAATGCGGGCGTTGCTGAAAATACGCCGGATGTTGGCGATGTCTTCATCGAGAATATAGGGCGATTCACTACCCCGGATGAATAGGGTTGGCTCCATTATCACGTGCGGATTGGTCAGTTCGGCCCCTACACCATGCAACTCGCGGGCAATAACGGGCAGGTTGAGTCGCCACGCAAACTGCCCCTGCTCCGTTCGGTAGAGGTTTTTGAGCAGAAACTGCCGCACCGTAGGGATCGGCTCGTAGGGCGTGAGCCGGGTATCTGCTTCGGTGCGACCTTTCAGGGTAGTGAGGTCGATGCTGCTCAAACCCCGGACTAACTCGGCATGATGAATGGGGTAAAACTTGGGGGCAATATCCACTACGACCAGTTTGCTAAACGTGCCGGGGTAATCCATAACGTATTGCATCAGGGTTTTACCCCCCATCGAGTGGCCTACCAGCACCAGCTTGACGAGAGACAGGTCAGTGATCAACTCCCCAATATCGGCGGCCAGAGTGGGGTAATCCAGGGCATCGGCGCGGGGCGACTGACCATGATTGCGCTGGTCGGGCAGAATGACCCGATACCCGTGTGCTGCAATGGCCTTACTGACCGTCAGCCAGTTGTCTGACGAGCCAAAAATGCCGTGTACGATGATAATAGGTGGCGAGTCTGGCTCGCCCACTTCTCGGTAGTACAGTTTCATTATACGTAAACAACGTTCTCTTGTTTCGCAACCAGTTCACCAAATGCTTGCAGGGTAAACCCGTTCTGGGCAGCTACCCGCTCAAACTCCTCCGTGCTGTGGGGTGCTACAGCAATGAGCAGTCCGCCTGATGTTTGCGGGTCGGCCAGAATGTACCGCTGCGTATCGGTCAGCGCGCTGATTTTGTGCCCGTAGCTATCCCAGTTGCGCACCGTGCCGCCGGGAAAACACTTTTTGGCCAGATACTCCTCGATATAGGGCAGCGTAGGTACGTCGGCAAACCGGATTATGGCCGATAGTCCACTACCCTCGGCCATCTCGGTGAGGTGCCCCAGCAGGCCGAAGCCTGTAACATCGGTCAATGCGCTTACATACGGTAGTTTGCCCAGTACAGCCCCGAACTTATTCAGTTGCGCCATTTGGCGCGGGGCAATCTCGGCGTGTTCAGGGCGCAGCAGACCTTTTTTCTGCGCGGTAGTCAGAATACCCACGCCGAGTGGTTTGGTGAGGTACAGTTTACACACAACGGTAGCCGTATTGTTTTGTTTCAGGTGGTTGATGCGGACGATGCCCGTTACCGCCAGCCCAAATACAGGTTCGGGGCAGTCGATGCTGTGCCCTCCTGCCAGCGGAATACCGGCTTCAGCGCAGATGGCCCGGCTGCCTTCCAGCACCCGTCCGGCCACTTCGGGTGGCAGTTTATCAAGGGGCCAACCCAGAATAGCAATGGCCATAATGGGGGTGCCACCCATGGCATACACATCGCTGATGGCGTTGGCTGAGGCAATGCGTCCAAAGTCGAAGGCATCATCCACAATGGGCATAAAAAAATCGGTGGTGCTGATAATGGCCTCGCCATTCCCCAAATCCATCACGGCGGCATCATCGCGTGAGTCGTTACCAACCAGTAGGGTGGGGTAGTGGGGCTGGCTGGCGGTTTGGTTACTGTGCAGGATTTTGTCGAGTACACTGGGGGCAATTTTGCAACCGCAGCCCGCGCCGTGGCTGTATTGGGTCAGTAAATAGGGAGTTGATGGAGAGGTCATGCGGGCAAAAGTACGGAAAACAGGACAAATGCAGGCTTAACAAAAAGGTAATCTGTCAAATGAGATGTTATCTATGAAAATTATCATTTTTCTTACATATTTACCGCTGAATCATTCATGCGTAGTATTTTTCTGAGATTATGGGGTTGGGGAGCCGGGAAAAATATCGCACCTTTGCACCCATAAAAAATCATCAGCATGCAATACGTACCAACTAAAACTAACAACCAAAACAACTAAATCTATGTCTAAAAAATTACTGCAGTTGAGGGCGGCATTCCTGTTGTTCGGCAGTATGTTTCTGACCGTGCTGAGCTTCACAACGAGCCAGGCGCAGGTAACATCGGCAGCTATCAATGGCTTTGTCACCGATGAGAAAGGCGGAGGCTTGCCTGGGGCTACTGTTGTGGCCATTCATACGCCCTCAGGTAGCCGTTACGGAGCTGTAACAAACACTGCGGGTGTTTATGTAATGCCAAATGTTCGGGTAGGTGGGCCTTACACCATTACTGTCTCGTATGTAGGCTTCAAAGAACAAACGTTGAACGATATATTCACTAACTTGGGTACTTCTGCAGATGCTAATTTTAAATTAGCGGATGCCAGCACTAACCTGACCGAAGTGGTTGTAACCAGCAGCCGAACGGATATTTTTAGTTCAGACCGTACGGGGGCAGCCTCTTCATTTAGCCGGGAAGCTATCAATACCACCCCAACTATTGGTCGTACGCTCAACGATATTACTAAATACAACCCGTATGGTAATGGTCAGTCATTTGCTGGCCAGGATAGCCGGTTCAACAACATCACCATTGATGGGGCTGTATTCAACAACGGTTTTGGTCTGGGAGGTTCTGCACAAGCTGGTGGCCGGACGGGTACTACCGCCGTTTCGCTGGATGCCATAGATCAGGTTCAGGTCAACGTTGCTCCTTACGATGTGCGTCAATCGGGCTTTACAGGGGCGGGTATTAACGCAGTTACCCGCTCAGGTACGAATGATTTTTCTGGGTCAGTCTATACGCTTTTCCGCAATAGTGATTTTGTTGGTAAAAAGGCGAACGATGTGCCCATTACACCTGTGCCTAACATCAGTGAAAACACGTATGGTTTCCGGCTCGGTGGCCCGATTGTCAAGAACAAATTGTTTTTCTTTATCAATGCCGAACAGTTCAAAAGCAGCACACCGGCATTCACGTGGTCACTGAACCGGAACGATGGTGCTCAGGGGAATATTTCGCGTACTACATTGACTGATTTGGATGATCTTAACAAGTTCATGCAAACCAATTTCAACTTCGGCTTAGGGGCGTTAGATGGCTTTAATAACGCCGTGAAAAGTGCCAAAGGGTTGATTCGGCTCGATTATAACATCAATGACAACCACAAACTGTCAGTTCGGTATTCACACCACGATTCGCAGTCGGATCAGCTCATTAGCAATAGTAATAGCAGTAACACGGCTGGTAACGGAAACCGTACCAACAGTAGCCTGGCTATTTCCCCGCAAAACACGGGCTATATCATCGCTGATAACACCCGGTCGATTGCTGCTGAATTATCATCGAATTTTGGGGGGCATTTCGCCAACGACCTGATCGTTACGTACAATAAGCAGATTGAAGACCGGACTTATAAAACGGGCCTTTTCCCAACTATCGATATCCTGAGCGGTGGAAGCACCTATACCTCTATTGGATTCGATCCGTTTACGCCAAATAACAAGCTGAATTATTCGACGTTCAACGTCACCAACAATTTCAGCTATTTTGCGGGCAAACATACGCTGACGGCTGGTGTCGTTTATGAACACTATACGTCAAACAACGTTTTCTTTCCTTCATCGAACGGGGTGTATGTTTATAACTCGATTGCTGATTTTAAAACGGCTGCCTTAGCCTCAATCAGTAATCCGACCAGTCTGACTTCGCCAGTAACGCTAAACCGCTACAACCTGCGTTACTCGTTGTTGCCAGGTGGTGTTGAGCCGTTGCAAACCCTGCAACGCGATTTGTATAGTGCCTATGTGCAGGACGAATACCAGGTAAATCAAAACTTCAAGGTAACACTTGGTATCCGTGGTGACATTTTTAGCTACGACAATTCAACGGCTAAAGACTTCAATAACCCGGTTGTTGCTGCCCTTACATTCCGCGATGAGAACGGCAATCCGTATAAAGTGAGTACAGGCGCATTTCCTAAAGCCAGCTTGCTGCTTTCACCCCGTATTGGCTTTAACCTGGATGTGAAAGGGAATAAGATGACCCAGATTCGGGGCGGAACAGGTATTTTTGTGTCGCGTATTCCTGAAGTACTGGTCTCGAACCAGTTGGGTAATAATGGCGTTAACACCGCTGTTATCAACGTAACCAACACGAAGGATTACCCATTCACGACAGACCCGAGCCGGTTTGTGCCCGCTGTAGGAACGGATATTAACAAGTTGCCCCCCTACGTTATCAATGCATCGGACGAAAACCTGAAATACCCACAAATCTGGAAGACGAACATAGCCATTGACCAGCGGTTGCCAGGTGGGCTTATCGGCACTGTA
>JBBQUC010000363.1:0-4898 GCA_038212815.1 Cytophagales bacterium | reverse complement strand
TTTTTAGGTTGTTAATTTCCGCCATCGTTGCTGCAATCAGTTTCTCCACATTTTCAGGGGCGCAGCCAAAACCGATGCGGAAGGTATAGCGCGGCACCGGGTATTTGGCATACGTGCCGCTCACGCCCACGCCATACACACCTGATTCTTCTTCGCGGAGCTTTTCAATCAGTTTAATTTCCAACACTTCGGCCAGGGCATCTACCTGCGTTTGGTTGTCATTATTCCATATAAAATCGCCACTGAACACGAGCGACACTTGTGCTTTGGGGTCAACGCCTTTATAGACTGTTTTGCTAATTTGCCCCGCTGGTATCCGAATTCCCAAATCGGTGAAGGTTTCGGGTTTGGTGCCAGTCGCTGCTGGCAAGCCACCAATATATTTCTCAACAAGGGGTTTCAGGGTTTTCTCGTTGAAATTGCCCACAAAAAAGAAGGTAAAATCAGCCGCGTTGGCGAAGCGTTCGTTGTAAATAGCGACTGCCCGGTCAAGGTCAACCCGGTCGAGGTCTTCGGGTTTCATGGGCATTCGGCGGGGATTATAATTGCCGAGGGTAACTTGGCTGGTATCCTGAAACACCTTCTGAGGGGTGGGCGTAGCCAACTGACTTTGTAGAAACGACCGCTGGTTCGAGAGGAAACCTTTCACCACATCGGGGTCTTTGCGGGGCTGCGTAAAGTAGCTGTATGTCAGTTGCAGGGCTGTTTCCAAATCTTTGGGCGATGCACTCCCGCTAATGCCTTCGTTCAGTTCAGCCACATAAGGGTTTACACTCACTGTTTTGCCCGACAAAAACTTGCCCAACTGAATCTGGTTGAACGCACCCGTACCGCCCAGCCCGGCTACTGTGGAGGCAAACCGCGCTGACATAAAGTCATTCAGGTTATACCGCGAGGTGCCACCAAAACTGGTGCCTGTAAACAGCACCTGATCATTTTTGAAGTTGGTGGGTTTCAGCACGACTTTTACCCCATTCTTCAGTATCCACTCCGTTACGCCAATCTCTTTAATTTGTTTCTCGCTCACAACTGGCTGGGCAACTGGGTCTTTGGCCAGCAGGGGCTGATTCAGGGTCTGGTCAACATAGGCCGTCAGGTCTTTGCCCGCATCGTTCACATAGCCCACCACCTGCTCGGCGGTGGGGAGTTTGTCTTTATCTTTTTCGGGGGCCATAATCACCACCGCCCGGTTATCGTTGTGGATGAATACATTGGCCAGGGCGTTTACCTCCGCTAACGTAATCCCGGGCCCTTCTCTCTTCAGAAAATCGTAGTAAAACCCAATGCTCGTAAACGGGGCATGGTCAGTAAAGTGCTGCACATATTCGTCAACATAGTTGCTCGACCGGGTTTTGTCGCGCTCTTTGTAGGCTTGCTCGATTCCGGAGAGGTAATCACGTTTGGCCCGCTCAAGTTCGGTGGCGGTAAATCCGAATTTCTGCACACGGGTATTTTCGTCCAGAACGGCCCGAATAGCCCGCTCGATGTTGCCCTCTTTGGCAACGGCAATAGATGAGAATGCATCTAAATTACCCAGAAATGAACTGTAATTGCTCAGGCCAAACAAAAACGGCGGGTCAGCTTTCTGGGTCAGTTCCTGAATGCGGTTGCCGAGCATGGCGTTAAACAGCCCGCGTTTGATCCCTTCGCGCAAATCACCCAGCGTTTTATCTTTTATTTCGGGACGTTTATACATTACCCGTACTATGGTGTTAGGTTGTTCGGGGTCGGTCACGACCACCACTTTCGTATCCGCTTCGGGCAGAATCACAAATTCCTGCCGGGGTCTGGGTAGTACGCCATTGCGGGCTTTTACAGCCGGAATACGGCCAAACTTTTGGCGGATCATAGCTTCGGTTTTGGCTACATCGAAATCGCCAACGGCCACCACCGCCATCAGATCGGGCCGATACCAATCGCGGTAAAAGCGTTCGATCTGCGTTTTTTTGAACGTCCGCAGAATAGCCTCCTTGCCAATGGGCAGCCGGTTGGCGTAGCGTGAGTTGTTGAGCAGCAGCGGAAAATATTTGTCCTGCATTCGTTGTTGTGCCCCGCGCCCCAGCCGCCATTCTTCCAGCACCACACCCCGCTCTTTGTTAATCTCGGCAGTATCGAGCAGCGCGTTGTGTGCCCAGTCTTCCAGAATCTGCATGGCCCGCTCAAATACCCGCGCCGAGTCGGTGGGTACAGGCAATTGATACACTGTTTCATCGAAAGACGTATAGGCATTCAAATCGGCCCCGAACCGAACCCCTGACGACTGGAGGAAGTTGACTAGTTCGTTTTTGGGAAAGTTTTTGGTGCCATTAAACTCCATGTGTTCCATGAAGTGGGCTAATCCCTGCTGATCGTCGTCTTCCAGCACAGAGCCCGCCCGCACCACCAACCGGAGTTCAGCCCGGTTTTTAGGTTCCACATTCTTACGGATATAATAGGTTAGCCCGTTGGGCAGTTTCCCGATTTTCACGCCCTGATCGAGCGGAATGGGTGTAGCGAGCGATGTTTGAGCCTTAGCAGTGGAGCTATTGGTGGGTTGTTTTTTTGGAACTTGGGCCTGGGTAGTGACACTAGCCAATGTCAGGAGCAATGCGCCGAGGGCGAGGGTTGTTCGCATAAAAAGTGGAGGGTAAACAATGGTTCACCTTATAACGTACAGGAGTAGTTGTGGGTTGTATGGGCATAAAGATTCTCTGTTCATACCTTAATAATAACCTTCTTTCGCCACATGAGCCAGAGAATCACAGCCCAGATACCCACAAAGGTTAAGGCACCAGCCAATGATGCATTGCGAGGGTCGCTGAAAAATGGTGCAATGGCAGTTTGATATAGCCACTCTTTAACTCCTATTTCGACCCCGCCCGGCTTGGCCAGATGAATCATATTCATGATGCGGGGAATGAGTCCTGACAAAAAGAATACGGTGATTGCATTAACCCCAAACGCTACGGGAAGTGTTGCCCACCGCTTATAGCCCAAAATGTCGATCAGAAAATACGAGGTAGCTAGGCCCAGCATGGCCAGTCCGCCTGCCAGCAAGACATACGAGCTTGTCCAGAGCGATTTATTGATGGGGAACGCACCATCCCAAACCACGCCAACTAGACTAATTAGTACCCCTACTGTGAACAACCCAGCTACTTTTCGGTCAGGCGTATGGGTGGTATGGAGCCAGGTTCCGGTAAGTATGCCTAGCAGACCGGTGCTAACGGCGGGCAGAGTAGAAAGAAACCCCTCTGGGTCCCAGACTTTCGCTGTGCGCCAGAGGTGACCATTCATCAGCAGCCGGTCGAGCCAGGCACCAAGGTTAGTGGTGGGTTCAAGATTGGCATAACCCACGCCCGGCACAGGCACCAGCGTCATCAGCCCCCAATAGCCCAGCAGCACAACAATGGCTATCCAGACCTGCTGCCGGGTATTGGTTTTCAAAAAGAGCAGCGAGCAGACCAGATACACGAGGGCAATCCGCTGCAATACACCAGGAATACGAAAAATGGCAAAATTGAAACTCGGAAACAGGTTCAGGAATACGCCCAGACCAAACAATACCAGGCTCCGCTTAACGATCTTACCAACTATACCTGTTTGTTTCTCCGCCGTTTTCACTACGCCTAAGGCAAAGGTGATGGACACGCCCACAATGAACAGAAAGAACGGAAAAATTAGGTCGGTGGGAGTCCAGCCATTCCAGGAGGCATGTTCGAGGGGCGGGTAAATATACCCCCAGTCGCCGGGGTTATTCACCAGAATCATGCCCGCCACCGTCAACCCCCGAAAGGCATCGAGCGAGAGCAAGCGGTTAGGCGTTGTAGAGCCAGCTTTACTGGAACCCGATTGCAGGTGGCTCATTTCGGTAATAGATAAATCACGCATGAGTGGTATTTAGGGTTTGTTTAAAACCGCCACCGCACAAACGCTTCCATAGCTTCGTATTCGGCCAGGCCGAGCCGGTTATAGAGGGCTGCGGTGGCGCGATTGCGCTCTTCGGCACGCTGCCAGAACTCCCGCGAGTCGGTGCCTTGATACACTACGCCATCTTTCTGCGACTGATGCTTGAAAATACCCAGCCGTTTTTTCAGCAGTTGGTCAGGCGACATGGGCACGGCCATTTCGATCTCGTGAATATCCCACTCGGCCCAGGCACCCCGATATAGCCACACCCAGCAGTCTTTCATAAAGTTCTTGTGCTTGAGTCGACGTACTGCTTCCATTACCGCATCCAGACAGACCTTGTGCGTACCATGTGGATCGGCCAGGTCGCCAGCCGCGTATATTTGATGGGGCTTGATTTTCTCAATCAAATCCATGGTTATTTTAATATCTTCTTCGCTCAGGGGTTTTTTGGCCACAGTGCCAGTTTCGTAAAAGGGCATCTGCATAAAATGCGCATTCTCAACCGGAACCCCCACAAACCGGCAGGTCGATTTAGCCTCTCCCATCCGAATCAGCCCTTTTACATGCCGCACGTTGGGCGTGTCCATATCGGCATCGCGCTTAGTGCGCAGAAAAGCTGCGGCATCTTTAAAAATGCGCGTGGCACCGGGGCTTTTAATCCCAAACTGCCGGTTAAAGTCCACAACATAATCGGCGAAGCGTACAGCTTCATCGTCGGCAACAGCAATATTACCCGATGTCTGGTAGCCTACATGCACATCGTGGCCCTGGTCATAGAGCCGCTGAAAAGTGCCACCCATCGAGATAATATCATCGTCGGGGTGGGGACTGAACAGCAGGCAACGTTTGCGGGCAGGCAGGGCACGTTCGGGGCGGTTAGTATCATCGGCATTGGGTTTACCACCGGGCCACCCTGTAATGGTGTGTTGCAACTGATTAAATACGTCGATGTTGATGTCGTATGCCTGCCCGTACTGGGCCAGCAAATCGCTCACGCCATTGTCGTT
>JBBQUC010000362.1:0-4914 GCA_038212815.1 Cytophagales bacterium | reverse complement strand
CGTGAGTAGTTGGCTGGCTGTATAACATATCGACAAAAACAATATGGTACCGTTCGCCAAACAATTGGTTGGTTTTCTGGCGGTGGGCGCAATGGCTTTTCTGGGCTGTAACTCAACAGCAACCACCCCCACCGATCGCGTCTCACTGACCCTTCATCAATCGGCCCGCCTTAGTGCAGATATATCCGTTCGGGCCGACTCTATTCAGGATAGCCGCTGCCCCGTCAATGCCAACTGCATTTGGGCAGGGCAGGCAAAAGTGAAACTGCTGCTGTCGAAAGGCACCGACTCCAGTACTGTGCGGTTAGTGCTTGATGCTGCTCCCCGAAATGACCAGAACAAGCGGTTAGATTCAATGGGTATATCGCTGAATAACCAGCTATACAAAGTGATTCTGCGGGAGGTAAATCCTTATTCAGGCACTGGCACCCCCGGCCAACCACAAACGGTGTTGGTGCAGGTAACAAAACTGTAGTCGTTTTCTCGTCTCTTTTCTGTATTTTTCGAGTCGCAACCCACCGTTGCGACTTTTTTTCTACCCAACTAATGCTGCCCAAAACTCCTATTCATGAAAAAACTTTATCTCCTGGTGGGCTTATCGCTGTTAGCCACCCCATTACTGGCGCAACGCACCCTGATTCACTGTGGCAATCTCTTCGATGGCCTGGGCAGTACCCTGCAACCCCAAATGACTGTAGTGGTCGAGGGGAATAAAATTACCGCCGTACAAAAAGGCTATACCAGCCCCGCCGGACAAGACCGCGTGGTGGACCTGAAAACCAAAACCGTGCTGCCCGGCTTGATTGATCTGCACGTGCATATTGAGAGCGAAACAAAACGCGGTGCCCTGGCCGACCGTTACACCATGAATGTGCCGGATGTAGCATTCCTGGCGGCTAAATATGCTAAAACAACGCTCATGGCGGGTTTTACTACCGTGCGTGACCTCGGCGGGTCAGGGGTAAATATTGCCCTGCGCAACGCCATTAACCGGGGTATTACCGACGGTCCCCGGATTATGACCTGCGGCAAAAGCATTGCTACCACTGGCGGCCACGCCGACCCGACCAATGGCAACCGCAAAGAACTCATGGGTGACCCTGGCCCGCTGGAGGGCGTTATCAACGGCCCCGAAGATGCCCGCAAAGCCGTGCGTCAACGGTATAAAGAAGGGGCCGATGTGATTAAAATTACGGCCACGGGGGGCGTACTAAGCAACGCCAAAGACGGGCAGGGGCCGCAGTTTACCGAAGAAGAAGCCAGAGCAGTGGTCGATGCGGCTAAGGATTATGGCTTCACTGTAGCAGCCCACGCCCACGGAGCCGAAGGGATGAAACGGGCGATTCGGGCGGGGGTAACCACCATCGAACACGGTACCCTTATGGACGACGAAGCCATCGAACTCTTCAAAAAATACGGCACCTACTACGTACCAACCATCATTGCCGGCCGTACCGCTGCCGACTCGGCCCGAATGTTTGGGTATTACCCGGCTTTAGTAACCCCTAAAGCCCTGGCTATCGGGCCTAAAATTCAGGCTACATTTGCCAAAGCCTACAAAGCCGGGGTAAAAATTGCCTTTGGCACCGATGCCGGTGTGTATCCACACGGCTACAATGCCAAAGAGTTCGAGTACATGGTAGAAGGTGGAATGCCCCCCGTAGAGGCTATCAACGCAGCCCTGATGACCAAACCCAAAATTCTGGGCATGGATACGCAGGTTGGCTCTATCGAAGCCGGTAAGTTTGCCGACATTATTGCCGTCGATGACATTCCACTCCAGAATATCAAGACCTTGCAGGCCATGCGGTTTGTAATGAAAGACGGCAAGGTATATAAGCAATAGGCTACGCCCGCGAAGCCAGTCCGAGCATCAACCCCCGCAACTCAGCCAGTCCGCGCAAGCGACCAATGGCGGTGTAGCCGGGGTTGACTTTTTTACCGGAGCGCAGGTCGTCGAGCATGCGGTGACCGTGGTCGGGGCGGAAAGGTAAGCGGCTGTCCCAGCGGCCCTCGTCAATCCGCCGGGCCTGTTCCTGGAGCAAAGCCTTTACTACCTCCACCATATCGACGTTTCCTTCCAGGTGGTTGGCCTCGTGGAAACTCCCGCCGGCACTCCGCTGGGTGCTGCGTAGGTGTACAAAATGAATGTGCTGCCCTAGCCGCCGGATCATTCCCACCAGATCGTTATCGGCCCGAACGCCATAGCTACCTGTGCAGAAACATAGTCCATTGGCCGGTATGTTGGCTGCAGCCAGCAACGCCCGCGCATCGGCCTCGGTACTGACCACACGGGGCAGGCCCAGCAACGGATAAGGAGGGTCATCGGGGTGAATGGCCAGTCGCACCCCGGCAGCTTCCGCTACGGGCGCAATCTCGGCCAGAAACATGTACAAACTCTGCCGGAGTTCCGGGTCGCCCACGTCGCGGTAGGTATCCAGCGTGGCCTGAAACTGTTCGAGCGAATAGCTTTCTTCCGAGCCGGGCAGACCCGCAATGATGTTTCGCTGCAACCGCCGGGCGGAAGCCGTATCTAATTGCTCAAAACAGGCTTTTGCCTGGCTTTTCTGCTCGTCGGTATAGTGATACTCGGCACCGGGGCGTTTGAGGAGGAATAACTCGAAAGCGGCAAATTCAGTGGCATCGAACCGAAGGGCCGTCGAACCATCGGGCATCGGGTAATCGAGGTCGGTACGGGTCCAGTCCAGTACGGGCATGAAATTGTAGCAGATGGTATCGACCCCTGCTTTAGCCACCGCATCAATAGACTCCTTGTAGTTCTCGATGTATTGCCGGAAATCGCCCGTCCGGGTTTTAATCGACTCATGCACCGGAATACTCTCGACTACCGACCAGGTTAACCCGGCCTGTTCAATCTGCGCTTTGCGCTTCAGTACGTCGGCCAGGGGCCACACTTGCCCGTTCGGAATGTGATGTAAAGCCGAGACGATGCCCGTGGCACCTGCCTGTCGTACATCACTGAGGGTAACGGGGTCGGACTCGCCGAACCATCGCCAGGTTTGTTCAAGCATATCAGTCAGTTGGGCAGTTAGTTAGTAAAAAAGCCCTTGTCTGCGCTTTTCTCCCCAAATTCCTTCTCCTCCTTTTTATGAATATGGCTTCTCCGGGTAATTATCGCTGGCGCATGGTAGCCCTGCTATTCATGGCAACAACTATCAACTATGTTGACCGTCAGGTGCTTTCATTCACCATGACGGATGAGTTGTTCCGTAAGGAAATGCTTGGCCTGGCTCCCACCGATTTATTGACCCCTGAAGCCCTAGACCGGTTTAAAATTCAGTATGGCGATGTGGACGCGGCCTTTAAATTTGCGTACGCCATTGGGTTTTTGCTCATTGGCTGGCTTATCGATAAGATTGGCACCAAACGCGGGTTTTCGATCGGAATTACCGTTTGGAGCATTGCCGGGATTATGACTAGTTTTGTGCATTCGATGGCGGGGCTAGCCAGTGTGCGGGCCTTGCTGGGGATTGGCGAAGCCGCCAATTTTCCATCGGCCATCAAAACGGTGTCGGAGTGGTTCCCCAAACGCGAGCGTTCTTTTGCTAATGGGTTATTTAATGCCGGCGCCAACGTGGGCATCATTCTGACCGCCGTTGCTGTGCCGCTGCTGATTCTAAATTTCGGCTGGCGAAGTTCATTTCTAATAACGGGGATTTTGGGGTTTGCCTTACTTATTTTGTGGTGGCTCACCTACAGCAAGCCAGAAGAGAACCGTAGTCTATCCGCCACTGAACTCGCCTATATCCGCTCTGATGACGCGGGCGAACCTACCCGGAAAGTATCGTGGGGGAAATTGCTGACCTATAAGCAAACCTGGGCGTTTGCGGTGGGTAAATTCATGGCCGACCCCATCTGGTGGTTTTACATGACCTGGCTCCCCGATTTCTTCAATTCGAATGAAGCACTCGACCAGAAACTAAACCTCAAGAGTTTTGGGGTGCCTTTCCTGATTATCTACGTAGTATCTGATGCCGGCAGCATCTTTTTTGGCTGGCTCAGCACCCAGTTTATGAACCGGGGCTGGTCGGCCAACCGCGCCCGTAAAACCACCATGCTCATTTGTGCCCTCTGCATTGTTCCGATCTTTTTTGCGGCTAAAACCAGCAGCCTAACCACTGCCATTGCCCTGATCTCGCTGGCAACGGCAGCTCATCAGGGGTGGTCGGCCAACATGTATACCTTTGCATCCGACCTTTTCCCCAAAAATGTGGTGGCTTCAGTAACGGGCATTGGGGGCATGTTTGGAGCGGTGGGCGGTATTTTACTGGCCTTATTGGCTGGGCGCATTATTACCAGCTTTGGGTATCTGCCCATGTTTATCATTGCCAGTTGTTCGTATCTGATTGCCCTGGCCATCATTCATCTGGTACTGCCCAAGCTGGAGCCGGTCAGTGCCAAAGAGTTAGAATCTGAACTGGTCTAGTCATCCTCATTATGCCTAAAATTGTTACGTTTGGTGAGGTGATGCTTCGGCTCAGCACGCCCGGTTTTAGCCGGTTTGGGCAAGCCACCGCGCTAACCATGAACTTCGGCGGCACAGAAGCTAATGTAGCGGTGTCGCTGGCACAGTTGGGCTGGCAGGCCACCCACGTTACCCGCTTTCCCAATCATCAGCTAGGCCGGGCTGCGGCTGGTTACCTGCAAAAAATGGGGGTCGATACGGGCCATATCAGCTATGGCGACGGTCGGCTGGGGTTGTATTTTCTGGAAACTGGCGCGGCAGTCCGGTCCAGCCAAATTGTCTATGACCGGGCCAACTCGGCCTTTGCGCAGATTCAGACCGATGCCGTTGACTGGGAGACTGCCCTGGCGGGTGCCGACTGGTTTCACTGGACGGGCATCACCCCGGCCTTGTCGCAGGGAGCTGCCGATTGCCTGCTGGCAGGGATT